>JBQCJC010000591.1:0-26750 GCA_051953135.1 Thermoanaerobaculia bacterium
CGTGATCGAGGCGATCAGTTGTGAGCGGCCATCGTTCGCATTGCGGGGCGTGATCGTCGTCGAGCCCACACCGTCCGTCTTCGACGAGGTCAGCATCCCGTTCGTGTAGCCGAACGTCGTCACGCGATTCCTCTGCGTGCGCTGCGGTGTGCCCGGTGTGACCAGCGACGGCAACTGTCCGAATGCCGCTTCGCCCCACACTTCGATTTCGCTCTCGGTCAGCGTTTGCACGTGCGGACGATCCGCACGCGCATTCTCCGCGTACGTGACGAGTGCGTACTTGCGCTCCTGCCCTAACGCATCGTGCGTCGTTGCTTCGACGATCGGCGTGTAGATCCGCGTTGGCAGCGTCCAGTCGAACGTCGCCGTCTCCCCTGTCGCCCACGTCTCTTTCGTGACGCGATCCGATTCGTAATCGAACCTCACGCGCGCCGCACCACTCGTTCCTCTCGCCGCTTCGATCGGATCCTTGATCGTGCGCAGGTTCGTTACGTTCTCGACGTAATCGTTGAACGTGCCTGCAATCGCGTCGTACCCGTACTCGGTGAACGGCCGCGTTGCATTGCCATTCGCAGCCGACAACACAACAGCCGGCATGCGCACACGCGCGAGGCGGCGGGCTTCGTATTCGAATGTGATCCTGCGCGGCGATGAGCGCCAGTCTTCGAGCTCGAGCAGCGTGCCGTCATCATTCCAACGAACATTCGTACGACGTCCCACCGGATCGACGATCGTCGCGAGACGGCCATCGACGCCGTAGCCGTACGTGATGATGTTGCCGCTCCCGGGCTTGGTGCTGTCGCGGAACTCATCGGACTCGCTCGCAAGACGGCCGTACGCATCGAACGAAGTGAGGCGTCGCTGCGGATCGGTCATCGACCAGCCGTTCGCAATTTTCTCGAGGTTCAGATTGAGTCCCGCCGGCGTGAAGTACGACTTCGTATTGCCGTCGCGGATGAAGTCCCACACTTCGCCGCTGCCATCGCGATACTCGACGTTGCCGGTCGGCAGTTCGCGCAAGCGGCGGAAGATCGTCGAGTCCCAGCCGTAGCCGAGCTGCGAGAACCCGATCGTGCGCGAGCGATACGTGCGATCGAGCGTGACGTTCCATCCAGCGCGTCCGCCGAAATCAAAATCCGCTGCAGCGATTTCGACTTCGCCGCTGTGCAGATACGTCGTGCCCTGGAACATGCCGTCTGCGATCGCAGGCGCTTGCGCAGCAGTGCGAATGAACGGCGGACGAACGGTATCGGCCGGAATCGTCGCGATGAGTTTCTCGAGTCGATGCGCTGTCGCGAGATACGCGTACGGCGTCGTCGCGAGCGCTTCGACATCGGGACGAATGCGGAAGAAGCGGCCGAGGGAGTAGATCTCGCGGATGTTCGCGATCGTGTCGTGCGGCTCGCAGAACCAGCAGCCCGCGCGAACGCGATCGGCGAGATTGTTGTCTGGCCACGTGTACGCCGATGCCGCGCGCGGATCGGCGATGGCCACGACCGGATCACTGACCCAGCGGTTGTAGCCGGTCTGGAAACGCAGCGCCGTCATCGACTGCGGCACGACATTGCGCATCACGACATTGCGAAGATGCGCGCGCGGCCATGTCGCCGGTGTGTCTTCAGTGATCGCGCCCGCGATGCGCTCGCTGTCGATGCCCATCGTGAACGTGCAGTTTTCGAGCGCGTCGCTGATGCCGCCGGGCAGATCGATCTCGATGCGGAACATCGAGAGGTTGGTGTTGTCCTTCGATGGAATGCCGGCGGGCACGATCCCCAGCATGTTCGTCGAGCGATCCACCGACGTGACCCGCACCTCGGGATCGAGCGCCGCGGTGATCGTGACTTTTTCTTTCAGCAACTCGCCGGCGAAGACGAAGCCGCTGGGATGCACGACCGGAGCAAGTGTGCCGCTCGCGAGCGATTGCTCCGAACGCCACACGATGCGCGGATCGGGATTGTCGATGCCGCCCGCGAGTGTCGATGCTGCCGTCGGGAACAACTCGTTCGGCGCACTCACCCATCGTTCGTCGATGCGTGAGAGATCGACGAGCAGCACGTGTCCTTCGCCATCGATGACGGTCGCGAGATTCTTCGCCGACAGCGCACGCACCGCGTACGCTCCGTGCGGGATCCAGATCACATCGACGAGATGCGCGTCCTGCAGCGGCTCGTACTCCGGCAGCGTCAGCGGCGCAATGCCCCCGATCTCGACGACGAGCAAGCCGTATTCGTTCGCGGGAATGAGCACGTACTCGCGCGTGACATTCGATCCCGGCACCGATCCGCGCTCACCGGCCGCGTTGCGATTCGCATCGAGCGTCCAGTGATACGGCGCAACCGCGTTGAATCGGCCGAACGGTTCGCGACCAGCGTCCGCAAGGAACAATGCACGCAGTTGCGCGATGCGCGGATTTTCGTTCAGCAGCAGGCCACGCTTCGCTCGATCGCTCTTCGGCGCAAACGTGTTCGCGCCTTCGATCTTCAGATCGAGCAGACCACGCAACGCTTCCGCGGCGACGACGCGAATCTTCGACGGATCATTCGCGGCGACGATCGCCGCATCCGGCGAGAACGTGAGATCGGGAATCGCATCCGACGGGTACGCGACCGACGGATCCTTCGCGCCGTTCGTGACGAGCACGCGCTCGCGGCGCTCCGGCGATCCACCTGCTTCGTTCGATTCGATTGCGTTCGCGTCGTACACACCGACGCCGTAGCCGAACAGCGAGACGACGGCGTACGTGCGCTCGTTGCGCAGCACACGCACGCGATCGCCCGCGCGCGCGATGACGCCACTGATGATCGCCGGCTGATCGGCTTTCGCATCGCCGGACCAGCGAAGATCGAGCGTGACGTTCTCGATCGTGATGCGCTGCGCGGCGTATGGGAAATCCACCTCGCGCGGTACTTCGACGCGATAGATTTTGAAGTCGCCGTTCGTGCCGGTTTGCGTGGCTTGCGTGCCTTCGACGAACTCCGCGCGATCTTCGTACGCGACATCGTTGTCCTGAACGAGGATCTGCACTTTGCGCGGCAACGCTTCGGGCTGCCCGTCTTCGATCGCGCGTGAGTTGATGCCGAGAAGCGCGGACGAGCCGGGAAGCCACGTGAGCAGTGCGCTCGCGCGCGGCGACGCGTTGCGCGGCTCATTCGACAGCGCGACAGGCAGAAAATCTTCGAGCCGGAACGTGCGCAGAATGCCCCAGAGATCCTGCGTGCCGGTGGCGAACACGCGGCCGTGATGATCGGTGGCGATCGACCAGTATTCGACGCCGGCCTGCGACGTGCGGCCGATGAGCGCCGGCGTCGCGGGACTCGACACGTCGTACGCCGTGATGCCGCCTTCCATCGCGCTCACGAACAGTACGTTGCCTTGCAGCGCCTGATCGCGAATGCGTCCGCTGCCGATGTCGAACTCGGCGATGTTGCCGCCGGGTGTGCGCACGTCGAAGTAGAGGTACAGCGATTCTTCGAGTGCGCCGCGGATCGTGCCGTCTTCGAGCTTCACCGTGCCGAGGCGCATGCTGTTTTCGCTGCGGTCGCGCAGTTTCGGATCGAGCGCGATGCGATAGTGCGCGCCGCGTTGCAGCGATGCAGGACGATCGAACAACACGCGACGTCCGTCTGAATCGAGGCGCATCGTCAGCGCATTCGTGATCTGCGTCCACGACTCGCCCTGCTGCAGTTCGAGGCGAACGAGCCTGTCGAGATTCGTGTCGTCGATCGCCTCGCTGAATACCAGCGACATCGATGCGTACGGATCGACTTCGTTTTCCTGAATGAAGAGCATCAGCCGATCGCCCTTCAGCGCATCGACGATGATGCGATCGCCGCTCGTTCGCGTGCGAAGACCCGAGCCGCTCGAGACGTTGATGAGCGACACCTTCTGCGTCAGCGGCAGCGTTGTGATCACGGTCGCGATGCGGTTCTGCAGGACGATCGTGAAGTCGCGGATCGATTTGATCTCGACGTTCTCGACATCGAGATCGACGGCTTCGATGCGGAACGGCGAGCCGAACACCGGGTACGGTCCGAAGCGATCGGGATTCGGATTTTCGAGCGCGATCGATGCGCCGGGATCGCCGGTCGGAATCGGCGTGTACGTTCTGCTGAAGGACTCGAGTCCGGTCGCTGCATCGACGCCGTAGATGCGGAACGGTTTGCCGCTGATCAACGGCACGACGATGCGATTGCGGTCTTCGACGTAATGACGCGCGGCGAAGAGCGAGAGGAGTGAGTCCCAGAAGAGCTCGACGGAATTGCCGATGCCATCGAGCAGACCCCACACCATGTCCGAGCCCGCGGGCGCGAGGACGTTCATCACGCCGTAGGTGCCGGAGCGCGTGACGCCGAGGAGGTTGTCGCGAAGCTCGGAAGGCGAGAGCGAATTTGTCGCCACGCGCCCGTTCACGCTCACGCGCATGTTGCCCGTCGCTGCAACGCCGGTCTTGAACGCGCTGCCGTCGATGCGCACGAGATCCGTGATCATCACTCGCGGTCCGCGCATCGACTGGCCGAGCCAGCCGAGGAGCCACGTGCGATTCGCGTCGGTATTCGCGGGTAGCGGAAGCTCGAGATCGAGACGCTTCTTCGCGATGCCGTCGAAACGCAACTCGACACTGGTGGCGAATGCGAGCTCGTTCGCGAAGGACGGAACCGCGTCGAACGGTGCGCGCGTTGACGGCAGCACGTCGATGGTCGTCGCGACATCGTATGCGCCCACCGGCACGGTGACGCGAATGCCATCCGCGCTGACGAAGTGCGACTCGCGATCCGGCGGCGCGATGAACGAGCGTCCATCGACCGACGAGAACGGCGTCAGCTCGATCATGGCGATGATCGCGTGCGAGATCGGATCGATCACCTGCAGGTCGATGCGATCGTCGATGGCGATGCGATCGGCAGCGTGACCATCACCCGCGTTGAATGCGAACGAGCCATCGCTCGCAACCGTCGCCTGGTAGCCAATGATGAATTGCTTCGCGCGACGCACGGCGACGGCTTGTGCGTTCGCGGGCAGCGCGCCCGCGGTGCCGCTGATCGTCGAGCGGCCGTTCGCATCCGGAATGGTGATGCGAATGCGATCCGGACGAATGGATGTGTTGCCAGCCGGAACGGCGGCGGTGCGGAAGGACTTCGCGACGGTTTTCCCGAACGGCGTTCCGTTCGTCGCGCGAATCGTCGAGGCGATCGTGATCGTGTAGTACGAGGCCGCGCGCAACGGCTCGCTCGCGGTGAACGTGACGTTGTTGCCCGCGGCGGCGACGATGCCGGCGAGCGCTTCGTTCGTGAGCGCGTTCGTGACGCGAATGCCGTTTTCGACGGACGATGCATCGATGGCGCGATCAAACTCCGCGCGCACGACGAGGCTCGTCGTCACCGCGACTTCGCCGCCATCGGGTGTGACGCTGCGCAGCTGTGGTGGCTGCGCGGCGAACGGCAGCACGCCGAAGTCGACAAAGGCACTCGCTTCGGGTGCGGTGCTCGCGCTCTTCGGCGCGCCGTCGCCGCTGCCGGTCGTGCGAGCGACGAGCGTGAACGGCGATGCGAGTCTCGCGGGAACCGGAAGCACGAACAGACCGGTGAGCGACGTGAGATCGGTGACGCCGAGGCCGCTGCTCACGCGCGCGTTGGCGATGGCGACGTCATTCGCGTTGCGCACCTGACCGAACGCGTACGCGATCGGCGCGTCGGAGACGAGCACGAGATAACGTCCGCCATGCACGATGCCGTCGAGCGGCAGTTGCGTCGAATCGATCGTGCGCGTCGTGTACAGCGTGCCGCTGCGCTCCGCGATCGCGACCATGCGAATCACATTGCCGAACGGCGTGTCGCTCAAGAGCTCGGCGACGATGATCTGATTCGCGACGTCGCCGGAAAGCGCGAACGTTGCGCGCGCCGGAAGAATCAAGGTTGCGTCGGACGTCGATGCGCTCGCGTTCGTGAGTGCGAGCTCGAACGCGGCGGCGACGCGGAATCCGGCGACGCTGAACGCGCTCGCATCGAGTGACGACGTCGTCGCGTGCAGCGCGTCGGTGGTCGCGCCGGACGGAATGTCGAGCGTGACATTGCCGTCGCCCGGCACGCGTCCGCCTTCGGCGCCGACGAGCGAACCGCGATCGATGCGGCCCGGGTAATCGACGATGCGCACGTGCTCGACGCCATCGCGCAGCGTGACGGTTGTGGCCTGCGCGCTCGGCGCGAGATGGAAGTCGGCGACGCCAGCGTCACCCGCGAGCGTTCTGTAGACAAGAAGATCGGTGGCGAACGGCGGATCGACGAGCACGCGGCCGTCGGCGAGATTCAGTTGCTCGTCGATCGTCGCCTGCACCGCGGAGCCGCTCGGATACGTCTGCGTCGCGCCTTCGGTGATGAGTGTTGCAACGGCGCGTCCGTTCGGGAGAATCGAGCGCGGCTCGATCTCGAACTGGCGCGCGGTCATGGTCTCCGCGATCGCGCTCGGAACAACGCCCGCGAGCGCGGCACCGCCGCGCGGCGTGGGCGGATGCGCGAGCTGCGGCGCGGCGTCGGGATATACGAGCGCGTAATGACCGTCGCGCGTGATCGTTTGTGCGACGAGGCCATCGTCCGGCACGTTCACGGCTGCGACTTCGACACGCCATTCATCGCGATCCGATTCGTAGCGCACGAGTGACAACACCTGCGCCGCGGCGCGGACTTCGGATGCATTGATCGTGAACGTCAACGTTGATGCTTGCGTCAATCCGAGCACTTCGGCGCTGGCGAGCGGCGACCAGCCGAGTGGCAGCAGGCCGGCGAGCGACTGCGCGCCGATCGCGGTGACGATGCCATTCGTTACTTCCGCTTTCTTCGTGACGGTCGTATCGCCGCCGTTGACGCTCGTCGTGCCGCGCTTCGTGAGGCGGATATCGATCGGCACGACGCCGCCGCCCGCGGGGACGATGATCTGCCGCCACGCGTGCGTGTAGCCGTCGGCGCTCGCCTCGATCGTGTATGCGCCTTCACCGAGCGCGCGCGAGTAACGGCCGCGCGCGTTCGCGGTGAGCGTCGTTGCGCCGATCGTGACGGTCGCATTCGCGAGCGGACGTCCCGTCGTGGCGTCGTAGATCGCGCCGCTGACGAAGCCTCTCCCCTGCCCCGCGTCATCACCGATCGTGAAGAGCTGCGTGAACTCGGCAGCGGGCGATGCGCCCGCCGCGTCTTTGATCGTGCGCTTCACGGTGAGCGTGAGATCGGTCGCCGGGATGTCGTTCGTAATGGCGATCGTGGCGACGTCGTTCGTCGCGTTCATCGACAGCGTGCCGGTGAGCGCGCCGAGCGTGATCGTGTCGCCGACGATCAGCGTCGACGGATTCATCGCGCGCGAGAACGAGAGCACGAGCGTCTTCGACTCGCGATCGAGCGTCGCGCTGATGACGCGCGGCAGGTCGCAGTCGATGCGGAAGCAGATCGCGCGGTCGGGTGACGTACTGCCGTCGCTGCCGATCTCCCGAATGCGCGCCAGGTGGAAGCCCGGCTGTCCGGAGAACGTGAATGTGAATTTGAACGCGCCGGTGGCGGACGCGGTGGTGGTGAGCGTGACGCCGTCGACGTCGAGTCGCACGCGCGCGCCGCCGATCGATGCACGGCCGGTGATCGTCGCACCGGCGAGACAACCTTCGGTGATCACGTCGTCGAGCGCGGGCGCCGCGGCCGGTGCGGATGCGGACGTCGTGAAGCGGAACGTCGTCAGCGAGCCGACGGCGACCGTGTACTGCTCGCCTGCCGCGAGCGGTGCGTTCGGCGCGAACGTGATCGCATCGCGATCGACGTACGTTGTGCCCGTCAGTTCTGTACCGGCTGCATTCGTGAGTCGAATCGAGGGCGCGGTCTCGAGTGCATTGTTGAAGAGGATGAGGATCGCAACGCCGCGATCGACGTTCGTCGCATCGTTGGCGGGGAACGTGTCCTTCACCGCGAGCGAGGATGCGAAGTGCGTGACGCGCACGGCATCGATCGAGTCATCTCCGTCCGGCGCGGTGACGCGCGCGAGCAGCGCGGTCGTGCCTGCAGCGAGCGGAATGTCGGCGGTGAACGTGTTGCCGTTGATCGTCGCGATCGTGCCGTTCACCTGCACCTGCGAGCCGTCGTCGCTGACGAACGTGCCGGTGACGCGCACGGTGTCGCCGTCGACGATCGCGTTGTCGAGCGGTGACGTGATCTGAATCGCCGGTGCGCCGTCAACGCGCGTGACGTGAACGGTCGATGTGACGGCGACACCCGCGTGATTGCGCGCGGTCGCGGTGATCGTGTTCGTGAGTCCGAGGTTGACGCTCGTGAGGAACGTGCCGTTCGTGGCGGTGCGCGGTGTCGTCGCGACCGTCGAGTCGTTGATGCGAATCGTCGACGGATCGACGTTCGTGTACGTGCCGCTGACATCGATCGACGTCGCGCCGGTTTCGGTGCCGGTGACCGGCGAGGTGATCGTGAGCTGCGGCGCGGCGTTGAGCAACATGACGTGCGCGGTACCGATGCCGGCGCGGCCCGCGCCATTTTTCGCGCGTGCGGTGATGACGTTGAGTCCCGCGGTGAGCGTGACGTTGGGAACGCTGAACGTCGTTGCGCCGTTCGCGACTTCGAATGCGATGCCGTTCACGTCGCCGGAGAGCACGCCTTCGCTGACCGTTCCGCTCACAGTGACGACGCCGTTCGTGAGCGTTGCGCCTTCGGCGGGCGACGTGATCGTCACGACCGGATCGGCGACGCGATCGATGATGAGCGTGACCGGCGCTTCGCTCGTCGGATTGCCGCTCGCGTCGGCGCAGCGGATCACGACTTCGTTGCGGCCCGGCTGCAGTTCCGCTTCGCCGCAGAACGAGCCGTTCGCGACCTGCGCCGCGTTGCCGTTGATCAGCACCGAGGCTGCGCCGCCGCTGCGACCGCTGATGCGAATGACGTTCGATGAAACGGCAGCGCCGCTGACGGGATCGATGTTCGTGAGACCGCAGCCTTCGCTGGCAACGGAATCGCCGATGAAGAAGATGCGGTCGATGCGCGTCTCGTTGCCCGCGGCATCACGCGCGATCGCGGAGAGCGTGTGGCCGCCGTTCGCGAGCGTCGCGAGTTGCGCGACCTCGGCGCCATCGACAATGACGCGCGTCGTGACGCTGCCGCTTTCATCGGTTGCGTTGATCGCGATCGATGGCGAAGTGCGGAAGCGCATTCCGTCGCCGAGGGGTGAGGCATCGGCGGTGATCGTGAGTGTCGGCGATGTGAAATCGGCGCGTACGTGCGTCGTCACTTCGTTCGTCACACCGCCGTCGAGCACTGCTGCGGTGATGACGTTCGCGCCTTCGACGAGCGCGAAGTCGGTTTTGCGGAACGCGCCCGCGGGCTCCAGCGGAACGTCGATGCCGTTGATGCGAACGATGCTGCTTGCACTCGGCGTCAGCACCTGGCCGGCGACGACGACCGTGGCGCGATTCGTGAGCAGTTGATCGGGCGGCGACGAAAGCAGGATCGCGAGACGCCCGCTGCCGCGCGTCACGTTCGCGATCGCGCGTCCGTTGTTGCCCGCGCGATCGGTGACGACCGCGGTGATCACGTTCGCACCTTCTTCAACACGCACGATTGCGCTGAACGAATGTCCGTCGATCGTCGCGGGAACGCCGTTGACGACGACGCGCGTCGCGTCTTCGTCGAACGTGCCGCGCACTTCGACGACGTCCGTGTCGACGCGCGGGGGAACGGTGAGCGTCACGTGCGGCGCCGTGCGATCAATCGCGAACGTCGCGCGCGCTTCATTCGACGCGACACCCGCGACGTTCGTGGCATTCGCGACGATCGTGTAGCTGCCTTCACTCTCGACCGCCGTGCCGCTCGTGAACGGCTGTCCGTTCAGCGTCGCGGCGATCGTTGCGGTTTCGTCGCTCACGCGAATGACCGGCGCAACGGCGCGATTGAAGAGCGCGTTCGCGGCGAGCACTTCGCCGCTTTCGACGATCTCGACGATCGGCGCTGTCGCGCGCAGACGAATCGCATGACGCACGCGCGTCTCGTTACTCGCGCGATCGATGATCGCGAGCTCGAAATTGTTGATGCCTTCGACGAGCGGGACATCGATCGCGAACGCGACGCCATCGACCGTGCCGGCGATGCCGTTCGCGGTGATGGTGGCCGGCTCGCTGAGCGTGCCGGTGATGCGCGTCTGCGCGGCGATCACTGCGTCGTTCGCTGGTGTGATCGATGCGATCGACGGCGCGGTGCGATCGATGGTGAATGCGTGCTCGAAGGTATCGGCGGCGTTGCCCGCACAATCGCTCGCGGTGACGCGCAGCGTGTGCGCGCCTTCGCTTTCGACGAGCGTGCCGATCGTGTACGGCGCGCCGTCCAGCGTGAGCACCGGCTTCACGCGCGCATCGTCGTCCTGCACCGCGACGAGCGGCAGCACGGCGCGATTGAAGAACGCGTTCGTGAACGCGCCGCTGCCTTCGTTCACGGTGATGACCGGTTTCGTGCGATCGACGTTGAGCTGCACGAGCGCGGTCGAGACGTGACCAACGGAATCGGTGGCCTCGACTTCGATGGCCATCGAACCTTCGCCTGCCAGCGGGACGTTCGCGGTGTATTCGTTGTTCGCGACCGATGCCGAAATCCACGCGCCAGCGTTGACGCGCACGCGCACGGTCGTGCCGTCATCGCGCGCGACTCCGCGCACGACAATCGTTTCGGCGTTCGTGCAGAGATCCGGCTGCGGCGCGACGATCGTGACTTCGGGCGCAACGGTGTCGACCGTGACCGGCACGCGCACCATGCTGCTGTTGCCCGCGAGATCGGTGGCGATGGCGGTGATCGTGTTCGCGCCTTCGTGGAGCAGCACGTTCACGGCGAATGCGCCGGCATCGAGCGTGGCGATGATGTCGTTGATCGTCACGCTTACCGCGTCGCCCGCGGTGCCGCGCACGATCACGTGCTGCGTTCCGACGCGCTGTTGCGCGGTGGGAGCGGTGATCGCGAGCAGCGGCGGCGTGAGGTCGATGGTGAAGTGAACGGTGACGACGGTGGTGAAGCCGACGGCGTTGTGCGCGGTGACGACGAGTGTGTGCTGCCCTTCGGCAGCGACGCTGGTGCCGCTCGCGAACAACGCCCCGTCGAGCGTCGCACTAACCGTAACCTCGGTGATGTCTTCGGCGGTGTAGACCGGCACGACGGGGTGATTGACGAGCAGTCCTTCGCTCACGCCATTGATGCGCACGAGCGGCGCCGTGCGATCGATGAGAATGCGTACTTCGCTTTCGGCGCGATTCCCCGCGCCGTCGATCGCCACTGCTTTGATGACGTGCGTGCCTTCGGCCGTGATCGGGGTCATCAAAACGTATGGGTTCCCATCCAATGTGACGGTGAGCGAGCCGACGCCCATCACGTCGGCGACCTGCACGTCGACGCGCGCGTCGCGGTTGAGCTGCGTGAGCGTGCCGGCCACGAGCGGATCGCCCGATTCGAAGAAGCGAATCACAGGACCGTCGTGATCGACGGGCGATCGCGCGTCGAGATCGTCGACGTATGCGTCGCCTTTCACCGCGGACCAGATGCCGATGCGGCCCTGCTTCAATCGCGCGGCGCTGTTGTCGCTTGCATCGAGCTGCCACGTGAGCGGCTCGGGCGTGCCTTCACGCCAGAAGTGCGCGCGAATCTTTGTCGCGTTGTCGCCTTCATCGACCTGAATCGCGAAGCGATACCACTTGTCTTCGTCAGGCGTGAATCCGCTGTCGAGCGTTCCGGCCGGCGTGCCCGCGCCGAACGCGAAGAGTTGCATCGTGAGCGCGTTCGTGTTCGCGGACGACCAGAGTCCGATGAGGTAGTACTTGTCCTGCTCGGGATACGACGAAAAAACCGTGAAGCCGATGCGCGTGTCCGCATTAGTGCGCAGGAAACGTCCGCGATATTCGAAGCGGCCGTTGTTGCCGAACGTCTTCGTGGTCAGCGTGGAGAAGGTGCCGATGCGCGGGTTGTTGCCTTCCGGTCTGCCGGACGATTGCTTCGTGCCGAAGACGACGTTGTCGCTCTGCTGTGGATCCTTCCAGGTTTTGTACAACCCGTTCGCGATCGATCCGCTGATCGACGTATCGACCCAGCCCGTGGGATTTGCGGGCGTGCCGTAGCTCTCGAAATCATCCTTGTACTCGGCCTGCTGCGCCGCACTCGCGAGCGCGGCGGCGAAGACGAACAGGCAGACGACGCTGCGCATCCACTTGGTGATCATCATCAATTCCTGTATGCGGATTTCGCGGTTGCGAAATCGAACGGTCTGGAGAGCGTGCCGAGGACGCGCGTGGGCGACCAGACCTGCACTTCCATCGGGCTGAGGTAGTCGGTTCCGGTGATTTGCAGTCGAACGTAACGACCGGTGCGATTGACCGGGTACTGGCGCATCGTGCTGTACGGTCCGCGGAAGTACGCGGAGACGCCGGGCTGCGCGAGTGCGCTCGCGACCGACGTGCCGGTGAACGGAACATCGGAGACGAAGACGTAGGCGTTGGTGATGCGCGCCGGGTATTCGATGTTGATGATGTCGACGGTCGAGATGGGCTCGACGGTGCCGAGATCGACTTCCCATCGCGATTCCGGAGCGGAGAATGTCGCGGTGTAATCGATGCGGAAGACGCCGCCGTTGACCGCAAGCAGCGGGTCATGCCAGTACGCGCCATCATCGTACGTGGAGGACGCTGATGCCTTTTGTCCGCCCGCGAGATTGACGCGAGTCCCCGCTACCGGCGACCACACCTGCACCTCGCCGATGTTGAGATACGTGGTGAGCAGACTATGAACGCGAACGTAGCGGCCTTCGCGATTGATGCGAAGCGGCGAAGGACGCTCCATGTCGGTCATGTGCAGGTAGGTCGAGACGCCGGGCAGCGTGCGCACGATGTCGAAGTTCGTCGTCGGGAACGGCTCGTTCGACACCTGCACCATCGCCCAGCGCGTGCGGTCCGTGCAGCAATCGTGGCGCGCCCAGAGATTGATCTCATCGATCGGCTGAATGGCGCCGAGGTCGACTTCCCAGATCGGACGCGTGTCGTAGTTGGTGTGCGTGAATGTGTTGACGTCGCCATCGACCGCATTGGCGGCGGTGTACGACAGGTACGTCGACGATTGCGTCGCCGGCTTGTTGAGCGCGAAGTTCGTGCGCGTCGCTTTGCCGACGCGGTCGAACCACGCGCGGCCATTCGAGAGTGTGAATGCGATGCCTTGCAGCGGAACGCCTGCAAGTTTCATCGACGACACCGGAAATTCGAGCCGCACCCACTTGCCCACCTCGGGTAACGCTCCCATCGCACGGCGCTGCGTGGTTTCGGGAGTGCCGCCCGCGATCAGATCCTCGCCCCAGTACGCGCGCGTTTCCCAGTTGCTCGTGAGGAACTGCACCATGACTTCGCGCGGCGGATTGCACGGATCGAGAAACGCGTACACGGTGATGACGTCGTTCATCGCCAGCGGCAAGGTCGACGGCGTGGAGAAGCAATGCTGCAGTCCGACGACGAGATCGGAGGCGTTGCCGCTCGCGACCTGCGTCGTGTCCCAAGTCGGATTGGCGCAACCGCTCGATGCCGTGGAGCCCGCGGGCCACGCATCATCGAACCAGATCGTTTCCGTCGCCGCGTACTCCGGCATCGCCGCCTTCGTCGTGGAACATGCGGAAACACCAGGCACGTCGAACCACGCTTCACCGCCGTCGATCTGAATCGTCAGACCGGTGAACGTGCGCGTGCTGGTGATGCCGAGCGCGGACGCGAGCACATCGAGCCGCGTCCATTGCCCGTCGCGCGGAACGGAACCGGCGTAGAGCTGCGACAGCGTTGCGCTGATGCGAGACTCGCCCCAGGCGACGCGATACGAATTCGTCCCGTCGCTCCACGTGACGAGAATCTCGCGCGGAAGATCGCACGGATTCACGAGCGCGTAGAGCTCGACGCGATCCGTGGTGCTGACGGTGAGCGGCGCGGCGTTCGTGAACGACCACGTGCGTGTGCCGCTTGCGGATGTGAAGTGCAGCGATTGCGCGCCGCTCGCGGATTGCGTGGCATCGAATGATGCGCTGCCGCTGACGTTCGCGCCGGATGGCGGTGCGTCGTCGAACCAGATCGTCGACGAGACACTCGACGGCTGCGCGACGTTCGTGAGCGACGCGCACGACGTGAGCGAGAGATTCGTCGCGACGGTCGTGTCGTACGTTGCGCTGATCGCAGCGTTTGTCACAGATGCAACGCGCGTCGTGAGAATCGTGAAGATGCCTTTCGTTGCGCCCTGCGGCACGACGACCTTGGCAGGCACGATCACGCGTGCGTCACTGCTTGAGAGCGCGATCGTTGCGCCGTTTGCGGGCGCGGCTCTTCCGAGCGTGACGATGCCGTTGAGCGACGTGCCGCCTTCGACCGATGCAACCTCGACGTCGACCGATTGCAGATCGAATGCGCCGACGAGTTGTCCCGGTACGTTCGCCGTGGACGACATCGGAATCGCGTTGCTGTCGGTCGCGCGCAGCGTGAACGCATCGCCTGTGATGCCCGTGACCGCAATCGTGAACGAGCCGTTCGCGGCCGCGGTTCCGTTGAATGTTTGCGACGTGCGCGTGTTCGTCGCGACGAGTGCGATTGGGGAATCGGGATCGGAGATCGCGCCCGCTGCGCCGGTCACTTCGCCGCCGCCCGAGACCGAGCGCAGCGTGAGCTTCGTCGTGTCGATGACCGGTGCGCCCGCGTTCATGATCAACGCCGACGACGCGTCTTTGTCGAGCGTCGTGTAGTCGATGCGATCGGCGCTGATGAGGCGCGCGCCGTTGCGCAGCTTGAGCGTGTCGAAGCGATAGACGCTGCGCCAGGCATCGCCTTGCGCGAGCGAGATCGTCTCGTTGCCATTCGGCGCAAGCGTCACGGTCTTCGCGTTGATCGTCGCGATGCGCCACGTGCCCTTGTTCGCGATCTCGATCCAGTTGCCTTCGAAATACGCGGGGATGTTCGACGCACGATCGGTCACGAGCGTGTTGCCGCTGGTGCCGCTCTGCGCGAGACCGCTGCCAAGCGATGGGAGCTCGGTGGAGATCGGAGGCACGATGCCGGCGGACGGGAGAACATCCAGAGGATCGATGATCGCGTCGCCGTACGTCGACGCCGGACGTTTGATGTAGACGACGCCCGGCGCCGCGTTGCGATTGCACGCCGAAGCGCCGCCCGCGGCACGCAGTGACGGAACGATGCTCGCGGCGTTCGTGTACTCGATCGCGATCGCGCCACCGCCGCCGGCCTGACATTCGCCGCCGCCACTGGCGTCGACCGTGCCGAAGCCGCGAATCGTTTGCGTCTGCAGCCAGATCGAGCCGCCTGCGCCGCCGCCGTTGAACGAACCGCCGCTGTTGCTCGTCGCGCGGACGGTGCCGTCGACGACGATCAACGGCGACTGGATGCGAATCGCACCGCCGCCGAACTTGAATGACGATGCGCCGAATTCACGCGGGCGATACACGCTGCCGTACGTGAGGCCGGTCGTGCTCGTACCGCCGGACCAGCCGAGGTGATTCGCGGAACCGGTGCCGGGCACGTTGGGATACGTGACGTTGGAGGTCTGCCATCCGGTTTCGATCGCGTTGATCGTCGATGCGCAATCGATCGACACCGCGTTCGCGACGAGATCGAGCGCGTTCCCGCCGAGCGGCTCGATTCGACCGCCGCGCTGCAGCACGATGCGATCGAACGTATGCGTGCCGGTGATGTACAGCGCGCCGCCGCCGTAGACGACGATGCTGCCGCCGTCCTTCGAGAAATCGGTCGCGCTGATCGCGGTGCTGCCGGAGCGAATCTCGAATGCGCCCTTCACCGCGCTGAACGTGAGCGTTGTCTCCGCGGTGGTTCCGGAGAGCGTCGTCGCGAGTGCGCGTGCGGTGAACACGCTGCGATCCGCGACGTCGCCGACCGGCACCGTCGCCTCGTACGTGTCGACCGCGACGAGCGTCGCCGGATACGACGTGATCACGTCGCCGGGTGCGGTGACGAACAGTTCGACTTTCTGCAGTTTGTTCGTCGTGTTCGGCGCGCGCGCGATGACGCGAATCGGCTGGCTCGTGTTCGTGGCGAACATCAACCCGTCGCTCGCGCACGACCACGAGATCGTCGGCACCGCACTGTCGACCACCGGTTGAATGAAGATCGTGACCGGCGGCGTCGACGCGGTGTTGTCGTTGTTGTCGACCGCCGTGACGATGATGTCTTTCGGCACGTCGGCCGTGCCGTCGACGAGCGGCGCCGTGAGCGTCGTGAGCCAGAGGTTGCCGGACTTCACGAGATTCACGCTTTGCCCATCGAACGTGACGAAGAGACGCTTGAGGCCGGAGTCCGCGTCGCTCGCCCTTGCAGTGACGCTGAAGCTGCGGCCTTCGATGACGATTGCACCGGCGACCGGCGACGTGAGCGAGACCACCGGCGGCACGTTGTCTTTGACGACGCGCAGCGTGGCGCTCGCGCCGATCGTGCCGTGTGTTGCGGTGACGAGAACATCGGCCGGCGTCGTAACCGCCGTCGTGGTGATGTTGAACGTGCCGCTCGTTGCACCCGCGGCGATGTCGACGACATCGGGCATCGTTGCGAACGCGGTGTTGCCGTTCACGATGCGCACTCGCGCGCCGTCGCTCGATGCTGGTGCGTTGAGCGTGACGGTTGCGATCGCGGTGCGACCACCGGTGACTTCCACCGGATTGAATGCGAGCGACGCGACGCCGAGATCGTTCGGGATCGTGCCGGCGCTGATCGCATTCGACTCGAACGAATCCACGTGACGATCGCGTGCGTGAATCGAGATCGCATCGCCGGCGTTGCCTGCGATCGGAACTCGGAACGAACCATCCGCCGCAACCTTCGCGTGATACGAGTCGCGCGGCAACGCGGTGGTGACGTACTCGATCGATGAGACCTCACCGCTCGTGCCTTGTGCGAACGAGATGTGCAGCAACAGCGACGACGCGATGTTCGTCGTCACCGCGTGCACTTCGACATCGTCGGCGTACCAGCGAATGGAGACCGGCGACTTCTCGATGCGGAACGCGGTGCCGGCGTCGTACGCACCGGTCTTTTCGGTCCACGTGCCGTTCGCGAAGATCTCGTACGTGCCGTTGGCGAGGAAGCGGAAGGAATTGTGTCCCGGCTCGTCGTAGCTGTCGGTGGTGTACGCGGGCGTGAGTCCGAGCTGCACGTTCGTCGCGGCGCTCACGGAGAACGCGACGTAGCCGTTCGACGTGATGCGTTCGAGCGAGTGTGCGCTCTCGCCGTTCCAGCGATTGCCGGAATGGCGCACGGACAAGCCGCCGGTGACTCCACTCGGAACGGAATTGCGCGTCTCGAGCGTGATGCCTTTGCGCGGCGCGCTGCTCGTGTTCGTGGCGACGATGTCGAGCGGCTGATCGGGATCGCTCACCGCGCCCGGCTGGCCGATGACGACGGCGCCGTTGCGGCCGCGCTCGATCGAGATCTTCGAGACATCGATTGCAGGAAGGTCGACGTTGCCGGTGGCGAGCGATGCTGCACCGCTCTTCGTGAGCGTGCCGCTCACTTCGACGAAGTCGTCGGTGATGACGCGCGCGTCGACGAGTGTGAGGTTGCGGAACTGATGCACGCCGCGCAGCACGTCGTTCGCTTGCGGGAGAACGCTTGCTTCGAGCGGCTCGAGCGTGACGGTGCTGTTTGCACCACGCGCAAAGACCGCCGCCCGCCCGCGCTCATCCCCTCGGATCAGCGCCTCGGACGCATCCGGCGTTCCGATGTCGGTTTCGGATCCGGCAGCGCTCGTCCATTCCGAAACATTCGGCGAGATTTCGCCCGAGATCATTTCGGCGATGGCGATGCCCTGAATCGCGCCGCAGGTCGTGGTGCAGGTCAGCCGCTCGATCGACGTGAAGCCCTGCGCGCTCTTCGTGAACGCGGCGAAGAGCACGTCGCCCGATGCAGGCGTGAAGTTGCTGAAGGACGTGTCGGTGTCGTACTGCCACGCGCCGCTCGCATAGCGCACGGCGACAAATTTCAATCGATCGATGCCGACGCCTTGCGGCGAGTAGAGGAACCAGCCGTCGTACGCGAGCGCGTCCTGTGTGCGCAGCGTGATCGCGCCGTTGACGGTGTAGATGTCGTTGGTGATGCCGGCGATGCGATACACGCCGTTCGCGGTGCGCACGCGATGTCCGATGAGCGACGTTGAGACGAACCGGCGATCGAGCGTCGCGATGTTGCCGTTGATGTTCGTGACGACCGCGCGACCGAACGATGGCAGTTCCGTCGGTGCGGTCACGCCAATGCCGGAGTTGTCGATCGTGACGTCGTCGTTGCGCGCGATCGTGCCCGCGGCGCCGCGGCTCAACTGATTGCTCGTGCCGCCGGATGCGAACGTGCGCAATGCACCGGTGATCGTCGCGGCGCGCAGTGCGATCGCACCGCCGCCGCCCGCGCCGTGGTTCGCATTCGCACCACGTACGTCGAGCGTGCCGCCGCCGGTGATCGCGCCGCTGCTCGTGATCCAGATCGAACCGCCGGCACCGCTCGAATAGATCGATGTCGCGCCGGCCGCGGTGATCGTGCCGTCGATCGCGACGCTGCCATTCGCGCGGATGCGGACCATGCCGCCGCCCGCGGCTTCACTGCTGCCGGCGCGCGGATCGTTGCCGCCGCTTCCCGGTTCCTTCGGCTCGAAGATGCTGCCGAACGCACCGCCGGGCATGCGGTTCCACAACCCGCCGCGACCGATGTGACTGCCGCCCGAAACATCGTCGGCCGCGCCTGCGCCCGCGTAGCCGGTGTTGCGCGCCAACCCGAGTCCGGCGACGTTGATCGATGCGTTGCACGCAACTGAGAGACGCTCGACGCGCAACTCGTCGGCAACGAACGGATCGACGTGCTTCTGCACGACTTTGCCGCCATCGAGCACGACGAGATTCTTGAAGCGATGCGGACCGGTGATCGTCAGCGTGCCGCCGTTCGTGACGATGAGCGAGAGATCTTCGAACGCGAGATCGCTCGCGCCGATCGACGACGCGGTGTTGATCGTGGTGCCGCTGACGGCGGTGAGCGTGCCGAGGAGAGTGGACTCGTTGTTCGCGACACTGCGCGCGATGACGCGGATGTCGAACGTCGTGCCGTCGGCGGTGCCAGCCGGAATCGTGAACGTTGTTTGATAGAGGTTGTTGCCGAGACTCGTCGCCGCAACGGGCGCGTTGTTGCCGACCGCGATCGTCAGACTCTGCACGCCATTCGAGCCGCTCGACGGAATCGCGGAGACGCGCAGCGGCATGGCGATTCCAATCGGCGCGAGCGTGCCCGGGCTGCCGCACGACCACGACAGCGCGGGCGCGTTCGGATCGACGAGCGGTTTGACGAAGAACGACAGGCTGCTCGTGGCGGCGTTGTCTTCGTAGTCGTACGCCGTGATGGTGAGCGTCTTCGCCACCGGATCGGTGCCGTCGACGTTCGGAACGTCGAGCGTGGTGCGCCAGGCGTTGTTCGAGAACGTGAGATTCGTCTCGACACCTTCAAAGAATGCGACCACGCGCTTCACCGCGACTTCGTTGTCGATCGCGTTGACTTCGACAGCGAACGTCGCGCCGGTGCCTTCGTTGAATTCCTGATTCGCGAGCGGCTTCGCGATCGTGACCGACGGTGCGTTCGCGTCGTGCAGGATCGTGAGCTGCTTCGTCGACGTCGTCGCGATGCGGCCGGGGAAATCGTCGAGCGTGGAGAGCGTGAGCGTGACGTTCGCGCCCGGTGTTGCATTCGCCGGCAGTGCGACGCTGAACGTGCGCGTCATCGATTGCGGCGTCGGTTTCGTCGGGGCGTTCGCGGTGACGGTGCCGATGCTCGCGCTCAACGTGAGCGACGAGACCGCGACATCGTCCGTTGCGGATGCCGCCACGCTGATCGTGCGGCCCGCGTACGTTTCGCTTGCAGGCGTCACATCGAATGCGTCGATGATCGGTGCGGCGTTCGTGATGATGGTGAACGGCATTGCTGCCGTTTCGGCGGTGCGGCCGGAGCGATCGCGCACGACGAGCTTGAGCGACGTCGCGCCATTCGCGGCGCTCGACGGAACGGACGCGGAGATCGCGGCATTCGTGAGCGACGTTGCGAACTGAGGATACGTGACACCGTCGTTCGGCTGCGCATCGAGCACGGCGCGCACTTCGCGAATGCCGACGCTCGATGTCGCATCGAACAGCGCGTCGATGTTCGTGTTCTGCGCGACGTTGCCGTTTGCGGCGGGCGTCGTCGAGCGCAACGTGATCGCCGGAGTTGCGTCGGGTGCAACAGTGCTTGCCGTTGCATCGACGATCGGAGTGACTAAAGATTCGACATCGAAGCGCGCAAGTGCACGCGGACCAATGTTGATCGCATCGGTGTCGAGTGCGCAGAGGGGCGTGCCCATCGTGCGATGCGTGCTTGTGGTGTAACGCTCGTCGAGCGATGAAACAACCAGCGTGCGTGTTGCGTCTGGCGCAACGACGTAAATCGTGCCCGCGCCGCCGTCGACGTACTGCGCGCCTTCCTGCGCGCCGCCGTTGCGGCCACCGCGCGCGATGAGTTGCGAGGTCGTTGCGTCGAAGCGCTCGCTGATACGCAACGCGATGCGACCACCGCCCGCGCCCATGTCCTGCTGCGTGTTCGCGTCGTCATCGCCACCGTTTGCACTGATGCGGACGAGCGGATTCGTGACGAGAGAACGCGCGCGGAGATCGATGCTGCCGCCCGCGCCTGCCGCGGCGTTCGTGCTGATGCCGTTCGCGGCGATCGGGCCCGCGACGACGAATCGCGCGAGACCGCTGCCGCCGACATTGCCTCCGACAAGGCGCATCGCACCGCCGCCGTTGCCACCCGCGATCGTGCCACTGCCCGCGCCGCCGGCGCCGAAGTCGGATGGATCGGTGATCGAGCCGTACGTCGCGTTCGTGATGCCGGTGAACGCGCCGCCGATGCCCGCATGCGATGCACTGCCGACGATCGCGCCGGTGATGCCTTCGGGTGCGCGACCGCGGATGGACGGATTCGTGAACGCGTTGTCTTCACGACGCGCGAGTCCGCCGAGCCAGCCCTTGCCGCTGACGTCGATGCGCGAGTCGCCGTCGACGAAGAGACGATCGGTGATCGTGAGATCGAGTTTCGTTTCTTCCGACACGCTGAGCGTCGCGCCGTCGACGAGCATCAGATCCTTGAGCGTGAGCGGCACGGTGATGTACACGCGCGCGCCGCGCACGAGGACTGATTTGTTCGCGTACTGATCGGCAGTGATCGACGAGATGTTGATGTCGGTGCTGATGACTGGTGTTGCGGCGAGCGGATCGATCGTGATCGGCAGCTCGACGTCGTGCGCCGGATCGCCATCCGCCACGATCGCCGTGATCACGAACGACGAGCCGTCGGACGGCATCGTCAGCGCGGCTTTCGCTTCGAAGATGTCGGTCGTGCCGCTCTTCGGATCGGTAAGCGTGACTGGTGATGCAAGCGCGCTCGATTCGAAGCGAACACTCGTGACGCGCTGATCGTCGCTCGCGCGAATGCGCAGCGTCGTCAGCCAGTTCGTTTGATTCGACGGCAGTGCCGCGCCATCGAGCGGCGTGAGCCACGCGGCGCTCGGCACACGCGCGTCTTCCACGCGCTCGTAAATCACGTCGCGCGTCTCGGTTTGCACGTTGCCGCGCGCATCGGTCGCGGTGACGACGATCGGAATGCGTGTGTCGGCGTTCTTCGGCAACACGTTGACCGTTGCGGTGAACGTGGTGATGCGCGTGATCGCGTCGTACGCGCCGGTGGTGGCGTTGAGCACCGTGGTGCCGTTGACGGTGAACGTCGCACGCGCAACCGCGGTCTCGTCGTCGCGCACCTTCAACTCGATCGTGAATTGATTGGTCGTTCCGTAGCGATAGCGCGTCTCCGCTTTCGGCGCGAGCGAGATGAACGTTGGAGGATTCGTATCCGCGAGGATCGCGAGATCGGCGGCGTTGCTGCCGCTCTTGTTCGCGGAGTCGGTGACGATCGCGACGACACTCGCGGTGCCGTCCTTGATCGTCAGCGGCGCATTCCAGGTGAAGAGCTGTTCCGCGAAGTCGACGCTCGCGTTTGCGCGCGTGACGCTGCGCGAGCCGACCACTTGCCGGAGCTCGTTGCCATTCACATCGAGGCCGCGCAGTTCGAGCACGACCGAGACGGCGACGCCTTCATCCGTGAAACGCACGCGCGTTTCGACCGCACCGCCCGGATAGATCGACGCCGGCGCATTCGTCACCGCGATGACTTGCGGCGCTTCATTCGCGATGACGTTCCACGTCTTCACCGCCTGCGTCGCGCTGCTGTTCTTCGAGAAATCGGTGGCGCTCGCCTTGAGCGTGAACGTCGTCGCGTTCGACGGCGCGGTGAAGCTGTAGCCGAACGGCTTCGGCGTGCCTCGGCCGATCGCCACGCCATTTGCATCGAGCCAGTCGACGTACGCGACGTCGCTCGCTTCGCTGCCGTCGTCGTTCGTCACATTCGCCGTGATGGTGTAGAGCACACCGCTGACGAGTGTCTCGGCCGGCGAGACGATCGCGACGACCGGCTTCCTCGTGTCGAACGAAACCCAGTCGTACGCGCGCTGCTCGCGCTGCGTGTTCGACGGCGTTTGCGTGTCGCGCACTTCGGCGATGCGCAAGCGATAGAACGATGATTCCGCAATCGCGACGCCGTTCGGTGCAATCACGAGCGTCGAAGGATCGGATGGATCGACGTAGCGCGACACCGGAATCTCTTCGAGTGCAACGCCATGGTGACGATCGAGTCGCTCGAGCACGGCGAAGCCGGACGTGCCGTCGATCGGTTTATTGAACTTCACGCGGAACGTCGCGCCATCGAACAGCGGGGCGTCGACGCTGGGATCGACGCGCACGATGTCGGGCTCGGTGTAGTTGACGGTGGTAAACGACGAGCCGACCGCCGCCGCCATCGTGTTGCCGGTCGTATCCGCGACGCCTTGCGGGATCGCGAATCGATAGAGCACGTTGCTCTTCAGCGGGAACGTTTGTCCTGCAGGCGCGGGCGGCGGCGTGAGTCGCACGATGTACGTGCCATCAGGACGGATGCTCGCATCGAAGCTGACGTTGACGAGCGCGCTGTTGTCCGTGGCGAGCAGCTGGAACCACTGCGTGGTCAGGAAGCTCGCGGCGATCGGCTCGCTGAACGTGACGGTGATGGATGTCGACGGTGAGACGTTCGTGGAGTTCGCGGGCGGATCGATGGAGAGCACGCGAGGCGGAGTGGCGTCGAGACGCACTGCCGGAATGACGATGTTGCCGGTGCTGCCGTCCGGAATCGCGATCGTGCGTGTCGCGCCGATGGTCGTGTCGTCGGACCCATAGAAGAGGAAGGAGAGCGTCGTGCCGCCGACCGGAATGCCGGTGAAGGTGTAGGAGCCGTCGGCGCCGGTGAGCGTTTCGAGGCGCAGCGTCTGCGCGATGAGATGGCTGTTGACGTTGACGACGACGCGCGTGCGTGCGCTCGGCGCGCCGTCGCCTGCTTCGGCTTCGACACTGCCGCTGACGCTGATGCTCGAGCCGAGGTTGAGCGTGAGACGAAGAGGTTGCGTCCGGCTGCGCAGATCGCCGCCGGCCGATGCCGCGACGTTGCCTTTCTGCGCCTGCGCGGTGATCCAGCCGAACGGCATGCATTTGATCGAGACGATGCCTTTCGCCGGCGTTTAGAGCGTGCGTTCGTTGATCGAAACCTTCGCATCGCCGACCGGCGCACCCGCGGCGTCGACGACCGTCACTTCGACGCTGCCGCTCGACGGCAGCACCACAATCTGTTCTTTCGCGAATTCGTTCGCGCCGAATGCGCCGCCGACTTTCACCGTGCGCGCTTCGCCGCCGAGCTCCACGACGGTGAGCTGATAGCCCATGCGCCGCAACATCTTCGGGAAGACGACGGGATTGCCTTGCGCGCCGCGCAGATACGAGTATTCGCCGATCGATTCGCGGCACTGACAGGCCGTGACTTCGGTGAGCGGCGCGAGCTCGCCGGGACCGCCGGCGTCATTCGGCAGATAGACCTTGACCGTCAACGTGCCGGTGCGTTCGAGCTCGAGTTGAATGTTGCGCTGCTCCGGAACGAGCTTGCTGATGAAGAGACCGGACGGACCAAACGCGTAGCGATCCGTGGTGCTCTGGTAGCCGAAGAGATTGAACGCGCCTTCGGGCACGCCGTCGAATTCGAACGCGCCGCTTTCGTCCGTGGAATCGCGCGTCCACAGAGAACCCGTGAGCGTAACGGGCGCGCCTTTCACCGGTTGATTCGGCGGCTCGCTCTCAGGGTCGGTCATCGTGCCGGTGACGAGTCCGCGGAATTCGAGCTGCACGGAGCTCGACGTGGTTTGTCCTGTCGTCACGCTGAACGCGGTGCCCGCGCCCGCGCGTCCGAGCGCTTTCGAATACGCGATCGCGCGAAAGTTGCCGGAGGCCGGAACCTGATCGAAGAACGCGATGCCGTTTTCGTTCGTCGAGGTGAAGTCGAATCGATTCTCGTTGAGCAGCAGCGTGACTTCGGCGTTCTCCACCGGCGCAAATCCGCGCAACGGATCGAGCACGGTGATGCTGATCGCGCCGGTGCCGATGCCGCCGATGCGCACTTCGACATTGCGCTGCGTGGCATCGCCTTCCGCGTTGAGCGTGGCCTGGTAATCGCCGCGCACTTCCTGATTGCCGGGATGCACCGCGGTGATGCGGAACGCTCCGGTGAAGACATTGCCGACGACGAAGCGGCCGTTGATGTCGGCGAAGAGTGGATCGCGCGCCGTGCCGATGCTGCGATACGGCCACGCGAGCTCGCGCAGCCAGTAGCGCGCGAGCGGCACGATGGCGCCGCTGGTGTTGTCGACGATCTTTCCTTCGACCGTCGACTGCTGGCGCATCGTGATCAATAGATTCGAAACAGGACCGCCGCCTTCGGGCGTGCGTCCGCTGACGATGCCGGTGCGATACACGCCGTCCTGATTCACTTCGGCCGTGATCTCGAACGACGTGGCCGCGGGAATCGCGAAGAACGTGAACGTGCCATCGGGGCGCGTGAGCACCGGCGAGTACGTGGCGTTACCGGCGGCGATGCGCACGGTCGCGCCGCTGACCGGGGTGATGCCGTCGTGCCCGAGGACGCGGCCGGTGACGTCGCCGATGGTCTTCATCGTCAGCGTCACGTTGCGCACATCGCCGTCGTACGCGAGGTACGCACTCGCGCTCGCGTAACCCGCGGGATTGCGCACCGTCGCGATCGTGATGTTCTGCCGCGCCGGAATCTTCGGAATTGTAACGATTCCGGTTACAGAATCCGGCTGCACTTCGATCGTCTTCGGATAGAGGCCTTGCGATGCCTCGTCCCACACCGAATACGTCACGGCGACGGGACCACTCGCGGGCGATGGCGGACAACCGTTGCACGCGCCTTCGAGCTGCAGCTTCACGACGAGCGTGCCGGAGCCCGGCAGACGCAGATCGGTCACGCCGATCTGGCCGTGGAAGTCGACGCGAATGCCGCCTTGTGCGACCTGATCGCCGTATGCGCCGTCGCTGTTCACCGGCACCGCGACGATGAAGTTCTCGCGCGGCACCGAAACGTTTGCCAGTTCATAGACGCCGGTCTGCTGCTCGACGAGACGCTCCGGCGGATATCCGGGAACGATCACGCGATAGTTCGAGACCGGCTCCGACGACGGACCGTAGAGCCGCGCGCGCATCGTGGCGACGCCGTCCGGCTCGCGGCTGGTGAGGCGCATCGAGAAGTGATTCGTGCCTTCGATGAGCGTCGGCAGAATGAACCAGCCTTTGCGGCCGGTGGCTGGATCGAAGACCGTGACCGCGACCGTGCCTTGCGATGTGCCGTTCGGCGCGACCGGCAGATCGAGCAGCACGTAGTTGCCATCCGCGCCCGCGGCAACGGACTGACGATTGCCGACCGTAACGATCGCGCCCGGGACGAGCACGGCCTTCGTCGCATCGCCGGGTGACGACGGATCGTCGCGCGTGATCGTGCCTTCGAGCGTCGCGTACTTTGCGGTGGCGTCGGCGATCTGCAGCGTGAGCGTTGCGTCGAGCGTCTGGTCGTTGCGCAGATCGACTTCGATCGCGGCGGAGTGGCGGCTGATGCTCCACTGGCTCGCGAGGATCGTGACCAGCCCCGCGGGAATGTCGCGGAACTCGGCGCGACCATCGGCGCCGGTGATTGTTTCCTGCAGCGGATACCCCTGCGACGAGACGCCGACGTTCGCACCGGCAACCACGGCGCCGGTGTCGGAACGTTTCACCGTTACGCGCACGACGCCGCGGCCCGGCGCTTCCCTGCGAATGACGACGAGGTCCTGCGTGAGCACCTCGCCGGGAGTTTTCAGTTGATGCGCGGCGAAGGTCGCGCGGCCATCGGGATCGACGACGGAGAACGTCAGCGGCGCGACGGGAAGGCCGTCGATGTCGTAGCGGCCGTTCGCATCCGTGATGTCGGCGGAGAGTCCGGGATAGAGCGTGCTGCCGATCGAAACGACGACGTTCGGAATCGGCGTGCCGTCGTCGTAGCGAACCTGGCCGATTGCGCGTCCGCGTCCGAGGAAGACGAGATTGGCGGTGTGGACCTCGCCGGGGAGACGGACCGCGCCCGACAATTTCGTGCGCAGACCTTCGGGCGATTCGGTTTCGAGGTCATAGAGACCGAAGATGCCAGAGTCGAGGTCGCGCGGAACAAACTCATAGAGAAAACG
>JBQCJC010000592.1:0-2994 GCA_051953135.1 Thermoanaerobaculia bacterium
CCGCGACGACCGCGGACAACACGGCGAACGCGGGCAGCGATTACACGACGAGCTCGCAACTCCTCACGTTCAACGCGGGCGAAACGACCAAGAACTTCGCTGTCCCGATCCTCGGCGATACGACCTTCGAGTCGAACGAATCATTCACCGTCAATCTCACCGGCAACAGCGCCGGCACGGCCCTCGGCGCGTCGTCCGGCACCGGCACGATCAACAACGACGACACGCAGCCGTCGATCTCGATCAACGACGTCACGCAGCTCGAGACGAACGGCAACACGAACTTCGTGTTCGACGTGACGCTCTCGAACGCGAGCTCGCAAACGATCACGGTCAACTTCGCGACGGCCGACAACGGCGCAACCGCGGGCAGCGACTACACGATGACAAGCAACACGCTGACGTTCAACGCCGGCGAAGTGGCGAAGCAGATCACGGTGGTGGTCACGGGCGATGCGACCGATGAACCGAACGAGCAGTTCTTCGTGAATCTCAGCGGGCCGTCGAACGCAACGCTCGCCGATGCGCAGGGCATTGGCACGATCATCAATGATGATTCGCCGACACCGACGTTCTCGATCGACAGCATTTCGCAGAATGAAGGGAACGCCGGCACGACCGCGTTCAACTTCACGGTCACGCTCTCGCCGGTGTCCGCGTCCGCGACGAGTGTGAATGTCGCGACGTCGAACGGCACCGCGCTGATTCTCGACGGCGATTACATTTCGAATTCGACGACGCTCAACTTCCCGGCGAATTCGCCGTCGCAGCAGTTCACGGTATTCGTCAACGGCGACACGAAGTTCGAGCCGAACGAGACATTCACCGCGACGCTGACATCGCCGTCCGCGGGCACGCAGCTCGGACTCGCAAGCGGCACCGCGACGATCACGAATGACGATGCGCAGCCGTCGCTCTCGATCAACGATGTATCGCAGAACGAAGGCAACGCGGGCACGACGAACTTCCCGTTCACGGTTTCGCTGTCGAATGCGAGCTTCCAGACGATCACGGTCGATTACGCAACCGCGAACGGAAGCGCAACCGCGGACAGTGATTACACCGCGACGAGCGGCACGATCACGTTCAATTCCGGCGAGACGTCGAAGCCGCTGCCGGTTTCGGTGAATGGCGACGGCACGATCGAAGGGAACGAGACGTTCGTCATCAATCTCACGAATCCGACGAACGCGTCGCTACTCGATGCGCAAGGTACGGGAACGATCGTGGAGGATGACAGCGCGATGCCGTCGTTCTCGATTGCGAATGTCACGCTGAACGAAGGCAACAGCGGTACGACGTCGTTCACGTTCACGGTCACGCTTTCACCGACCGCGGGCAGCACGACAACGGTGCAGGCGACGATCGCCGACGGCACCGCAACGTCGGCGGACGGCGATTTTGTCGCGCTGGCGCCGGTGACGCTGACGTTCAACGCGGGCGTTGCCACGCAGCAGGTCACGGTGAACGTGAACGGCGATACGAAGCTCGAGAACAACGAGACGTTCACGGTGACGCTCGGCTCGAACAGCGCGGGCACGACGATCGGCAGCGGCACGGCTACCGGCACGATCACGAATGATGACGCGCAGCCGCAGATGCTGATCAGCGACCCGTCGCAGTTCGAAGGGAACAGCGGCACGACAGCGTTCCTGTTCACGGTGACGCTGTCGAACCCGAGCGCGTTCCCGATCACGGTCAACTACTTGACCAGCAACGGCACGGCCACCGCGGGCAGCGATTACACGACGACGAGCGGGACGCTGACGTTCCCTCCGGGCTCGACGACGCAGACGATCACGGTGCTCGTAAACGGCGATCTGCTGAACGAAGGCAGCGAGACGTTCTTCATGACGCTGAGCAACGCGTCCGGCGCAACGATCTCCGACGCGCAGGCGACGGCCACGATTCAAAACGATCCCGAGGACGCCGCCGCAACGGCAACTGTGCCGATGTTAGGCGCGCGCGAGCTCGCGCTGCTCGCAATCGCACTGGCCGTCGTCGCGATGACGATCATGAAACGCTAGCAAGTGGAGCGCCGGCGACCCGCCGGCTGAGCACGCGGCGTCCCGCCGCCGGCGCTCCCTTTATTCAGACGAAGTTGCCCGACGCCAACTCGTATCGCTTCGTTCCGAACGTCCCTTCCTGCGTCAGCTTCTTGATCTCGCTCTTCAGGGTTGCGATTCTCTCCGCGTAAGTGCCGGCCCCGATTTTCAGTAATGCTTCGAAGGGCTTGGGACTCTTCAACGCCGCGAGAATCGCAGGACTCTTCGCACGACCCTGATGGCGAATATCCGCAACCATCAGGCACACGACATCTGGCGCACCATCGAGCTTGTACTGCTTCGCGTAGCCAGCCATGTTTCGCCGCCACAACGACACCGCCACCTCGACCATCTTGTCGCGATGCGCCGCGTCGTTCTGCACCCAGTGAATGAAGCGTGCGGACTGAATGACTTCTGTGTCTTCGATTTGCTGGCGCGTCGGATTGAGGTAACGCATCAGCGGCTCGCTGCTCGCATTCGTCTCGAGGGGCACGCTGCCGTGATCGGTCCGCTTTGCGATGTGGCCGTTCTCGAGGATGAGATCAGGAAAGTAAGCTTCCGCATCCGGTAGTCGAAGAAGCTCGCGAAAGTACGTCACGAAGTCACCGTTGGCCGTATGCGCCGCGAACTGCATGAACCCGAATGTGAACTGCGCGGTGTCGTACGTGTTCAGCGTGTGAAAACAGCCACCTTCCGCCATTGACGTCGGATGCAGAAAGTCGGCCCAGAATCCATGCGTTCCGCGATAAGACGCGCGATCGTATCGCTCCGATGTCGAGCCTTCGGTATTCGTGAGTCCCTTCCCGCCAAGATACGGCACGCGTTTACCGATGAAGAATTTCGAACCTCCATCGACCCGGCCGAAGTAACGATTCCCGCCTTCCAATGAAAAGCTGACGATCTTCATCGCGCACGTCTCCTCTTTCATTGGAGTGACATGCACATGAAT
>JBQCJC010000593.1:0-3233 GCA_051953135.1 Thermoanaerobaculia bacterium
AGGGTTTGCAGTCGATCAATGCCGCATTGGATGTCGTCGCGGCGTTGGGTGACAGCGCGAAGCTCTCGAGTTACGCACACCGATGCCTGGCTTTATTGCACCTCGGCCGGCTCGATGAAGCGATGGACGCCGCGGACGTCACATACAACGCGGTCGCGAAAATCCCGGCGATCATTTGGGAAAAATATCGCGGGTTATCCGCGCCGGCCGAGGTTTATCTGGACGCGTGGGAGAAAACCACGGATCCGGCGGTCATTGAGAAACTGCGACGCAATACCGATGTTTTATTGCGGCGACTCGAAACCGCTTCGCGACGCATGCCGTTATCGGTTCCAGTGACGTTGCGATTGTTGGGAATGCGCGAGCGTCTCGATGGAAATGCGAAGCGTGGCGAGAAGCTCTTGCGCAAATCGATTGCGGCGGCCGTGCGACTCGGAATGCGGATCGAAGAGGGTATCGGCGAATACGAGCTCGCGCGCCACGGCGCGCCATCGCGTACGAAATTTCAGCGTGCGCGTGCGGTGCTGCAGGAAACCGGATGCGCGTTGTACCTGAGAAAAATCGGCGAAGGAGCGTGATCATGAGCAGGCCGCAATTCATCGAACTGCCCGGATCGTCCGTTTACCGGCATCCATTTCCATTGCAGGGCATGGCGTCGCAGGCGCTGCTGCTGCACGCCGATTACGAACAATTGCGCAAGACGACGAACCACTGGCTGAATTCCGTGCCGGGCTCTGAATATCGATATGAGCCGTTATTGCCGTTTGTGATTTGTAATCCGGTCTGGATCGACAAAATCCTGTGGACGCCGGCCGGGCAGGGATTTATGCGCGAGTCGGATTTCAATTTCGCGTATTACGTCGCTGCGTTCAAGGGACTCGAATTTCATCACCTCGCCATCGCGCAGGCGTATCTCGTCGTCGATAATCCGCTCACTGTGAGCACCGGACGTGAAGTGTTCGGATATCGCAAGGTTTTCGGTCCAATGGAGTATCTGGCCGGGACGTATCAGCCGATCGCGGCGTCGACGTGGGTGCTCAAGGAGCAATCGCCCGATGCCGAGGTTGAATTGACGGAAGTCGCGCGGATTATTCTCCCGGACGGCTGGCCCGCGGCGACGCGACAGGCGCAATGGGAGGATTTGAAATCGCTAGCCGAAATGGCGGTGGGCGATTTCGTGTTCGACGCCGTCACCGCGATTGCGCATCTGATCGAGCATTTCAAATCGCAGAATCTGCCGGTCGTTCAGTTGCTGCAACTGCGTGATATTCAGGATCCGGAAAGCGCCGCGTTTCAGGCGATTCTCGAATCGCCGATGCAAATCACGAATTTGCATTCCGCGTGGATGCTGCCGTCGGGAATCCGCATTCAACTGACCGATTATCCGAGTTATCCGTTGATTTCGGACCTCGGCATTCGCGTCGACGCGAATGGCATTGCGGATGTCGCGTTAGGCTTCCAGACGTATTGGGATTGTGTGTTGCAGCCGGGCGAGTTCATTGCGGTCGCGCCAGGTGGCAGAACCTGACGCGACCGTGATGAGACATTGTCAGGCGAAGTGCGCCTCGTTGATGGCGATGTACTGGTGTTTATCGCCCGGCACTTCATCGAGAGGGAAGATTGCATCCGACGGACAAACCGGAATGCACGCCCCACAATCAATGCAGCCTGCCGGATCGACGAACATCTGTGACGCCGCCTCGTAATCGCCCTCATCGCCGCGTGGATGAATCGCATCCACCGGACACGCCTGAATACACAACTCGTCCTTCACACAATTGTCAGTAATGACGTATGCCATGACGCCTCCTCGCGCATGAAATACCAAGGGCATGGTAGGGAGGCGATGCACCGAGGGATGTTTGCGGGATCACGAGTGAGGTGTGATGACGGTCACCCGCAGGCGGTCTCTTCGCGCATACGCGCGAGGAGGGAATTTGCGGAGCCGTGAAAAGGCGCATGCCACCGGCGATCACGATCTAGACAAAGGGAAAAGCGAAACGACGTCTCTCCAATCATGGGAAGGAGTGCGTCATGAGAACACGAATCGCGGGATTGCTTCTCTTCGTCACGGCCGTCGCTCAAGCGCAGAGCGTTTCGGATTCATCGGTAAAAATCGTCTATTTTCACAAATCCAATCACGCCGAGGTGCAGACGCTGGACGGCAAGCGAACGCTGCACAGCGTGGTTGCGGACACAGACAAAAAACTCGAGATTCACGCGCCGCAGACGGTGCCGATTTATGTCGCCGATCCGAATCCGGTTTTCTTCAAATACTCAAAGGGAAAGACGCTCCTCACGCCGAATCCGAACTGGGCCGCGGCGCTGGCGTTTGCGAAGGCGATTGCGCCGGCACAGGGTGCGTTGGAGTCTGGATTAGATACCCGAACTCGGCTCGAAGCGGCACTCGCGAAGCTCAAGATGCACGCGGTAGAAATGCCGACGATCGCTGAGAACACGCTGCGATCGACCAGTGTGCCGACGGCGAAAGACTCAGTGAACGCGTGGGATCTTGATGCCATCGGAGAGGCCCTCGAGGATCCATCTGCCGCAACGGAATCCGCGGCGGGAAATAGTCAGGGACTGCTGCCAAACACGACTGGCAATCAGTTCAATTCGGGAACTTTGGGAACGTCGACGACTGACACGTCGAAGGAACAAGAGCCGGCTAAGAAAGCGCCGACCAACGAGGAGCTTCTCCAGCGGATTAATGATCTGGAGAATAAACTGGCTTCCCAAAAGGCACAGCAGGAACAACTCGACGACGCGAAGAAGACGCTGCAAACCCTTCGTGAGTTCAAGAAGGCCGTGCTCGATGTCGACGTCGAGATTCCGCTCGAAGGCGAATCGATCTCGCCGGAGAACGATGCCACGATCGTCATCGTCGTCGATCCTGTGCCGCCGGTGCCCGGTACGCAGGCACCTGCGCGCAAGACCGGCGAAATCAAGATTCCTACGCGCGCCTATTCGCCCGTCGATCTCGGCTTTGGTGCAGGAATGGTCTACAGCTTCGTCAAAGCGCCGTCCTTTAGTGCCGAAAAGCAAGATGACGGAAAATTCAAGATCGTCGAGAAAGCGGGCGAGAATCGCGCGCAAAACATCTCCGCGATGCTGACGATTACTCCGCGTGCGTGGCGGAATCCCTTGTTCGGCGGCTCGTTTCAACTCGGCGTTAGTCCGGTGAAAGACCAGGTCGGGATTTTCGGAGGCGTGCAATTACGCATTGCAAAATA
>JBQCJC010000594.1:0-5115 GCA_051953135.1 Thermoanaerobaculia bacterium
GAGCGCAAACGGCGAGGATACGAATGACGAGAACACGATCATCATTCACGACGCTGCGATCGCGAACCAGTTCTATCAGGAGTTCGCCGCGCGCTATTACATGGCGTACGGACTCGTCGATTTTCTGAAATGACGTGAAAAACGTAGCGCCGGCCTCCAATTTGCCGGCGCTACGTTCTATGCAAGCAGTTCCTTCAATGCATCCAGGCGTTCGTTCCAGAACACTTTCATCCGCTCCGCGATCTCTTTCGAGGCGAGCTTCATGTGACCGATGCCGAGGATGGTTTTTTCGGGAGACTTGATTGTGAGTCGCAGATCGGCATTCGAGCCGTCGTCGAATTTCAGTCGCACCGATTTGTTCTTCGTCGATGTAGCGCGCGTAATGGTGATCCCGGTCAGCCACTCATCGCGTTGATTGGCGATCGCGTCGAACAATGTTGCGAGCGATACAGAGAACGTACGGCTGCGACTCACTTCCCACGTCTGATCCATCCGCTGGCCGTGGGCGCGTTTGCCGCGAATGCGCTCATAACCGACTACGACCGTCTGCGACCACCAGTCGCGCACGCCTAACGACTTCACGTGCTTTGCGAGATCCGCGTGCGAGCGCGTGCGACCGTCTGCCGCGTCGAGGATTGAAACCCATTCACGCCACGTATGACCCGTGGCGGCATGGACTTTTTCGTCTGACATCCCCGCTAGCGAATCATCGAGTTGCTCAGGTTTGATGACGTGGGCGCGCGCGGCGGTATACGACTCGCCGGTTTTCTGCATGCGGGATCGAACGATCCGCTTGAGGTCTTTTTCTTTCGGCATTGCGATCTCCTTCGTTCACGCCGCAACGCAAGCCCCCCGGCGGCCGCGCTTTGGCAGACGAAGATCGAATGCCGGCTCGGGAGTGTGCCCCCCTTTGCCTCGCGAGGATCTTCGCCGGGGGAAGATCGATGAGGTTGGGCGCGAGCCGCCGCCGCGCAGGAGTTTACGACTTCGAGTGCAGAACTGCCATCCCGTAGCGCGTCTTCTTTTTCGGCTCCAGTCGTACGCGCGTTAAATCGATGCGACCCGGTTCGAACAGCATGACGACGCTCGAGCCCATGTGAAACGTACCGAGTCGATCGCCGGCTTGAATCGCGATCGGCGAGGAGTAATCACGCACCGTGGTTTTCGTCTGACCCGCGTTCGAGATGAATGAGTCGTATGTGACCGTCATTTTGCCGACGTTCGTTGCGCCGATCATGACCACCGCGACGCGGCCATACTCACAATCGATATACGTCACGATGCGCTCATTGACGGAGAACAGCTCGTCTATGTTTTCCATCGACCAGTCGTTCACCGGCCAGAGTTTTCCGGGGACGAGCACGCTGCGCACGATGTTGCCGCCGACGGGCGCATGGACGTGGTGATAGTCCTGTGGAGATAAATAGAGGTTGAAGAACGTGCCGCCGGAAATGTAGCGCTGCGCATCGGCGTCATTGTCGAGGAAACGGGCGACGGTGTAGGACTTCCCTTTGACCTGCTCCAGGCGCCCGTTCTCAATGAGCCCGAACGCGCGCAATGTGCCGTCCACGGGACTGACGAGATCGCTCTCGATGGGACGTAATCCTTCGCGCAGATCGCGAATGAAGAAATGCCCAATGGACGGATATTCGTGCGCTGGTTTGGCAGCGGCGTCGAGATCGATTTCATACGAGCGCGCGAACCAGTGCACGAGGCGCCGCGCAATAGGACGGGGCAGGCGCGTGTGCACGAGCCGGCCGACGGTGCGGCTGAGGTGATTTTTCGGAACGTAACGAAGCAGGCGGTACATCGAACGGGGAGTATTGCACGAGGTTGACCAACGGTTGGCGGTTCTCCCGCCAACCGTCGACCGGTTTTACCGCACGCTCTCGATCCGCTCCGCGACGAAGAACCCGCCGCGCTGCCAGATCCCCGTCAGCTCGACGTAGTCGCCTCGGCGAAGATCCTCGAAATCGATGCGGCTCGTGCGGCGCGTGTCGCGCATATCCACCTCGACTGTGCCGCCATTACGCGAGTCACGCAACAAGAGCACGCCGCTGCGATAATCGACGCGTTCGACCGTGCCGCGGACGTAATCGGCGTTGTAGCCGTAGCCGCGATCGTCGGGCCAGCCGATGTCATCGACGTCGATGCGGCCGCCGCGGAAAATGCCGCCGAGGACGATCGAGACGCCGACGCGCAGCCCATTGCGGTGATCCCGCATGCGCGACGCTGGAATCCAGTACGAATTGCGTCCGCGATCGAGTTGCACGCGATACCCGTCGCGCTCCGGCGTCAGCGCCGTAATCCGGCCACTGGTGCGAACGCGATCGTTTTCGCGATAACTGCGCGAGTCATTGCGGGGTTCATTACGCGACTGATTGCGCGAATCGCGCTGCTCATAGCGACCGCGATCATTGTTGTTGTCGTTGCGGCTTCCGCGCTGCTGCGCGAACATCGACGTCGCGGTCATGAGCGTCAGCGCCGTCGCGAGAACTGCCTTCTTCCTGTTCATCCCTTGCCTCCTTACGCATCAGGAGACAAAGTGAAGCGAGCGGCCGTTCCGCACAAACCATGAACTGCACGAACGCGATACGAACTGCACAGGATTTACGAGCCTTACAACTGGTTAGAGCGGAATCCAGCACGTGACCTGCGTCCCGCCGCCTTCGCGCGCCTGCAAACGCATGCGTCCGCCATGCGCCTCAATGATTTCATTACACAGTGCGAGACCGACTCCCGAGCCGCCGGGCTTCGTCGAATAAAACGGGACGAGCGCCTGGCGCATGACCTCTTCACTCATCCCGCGTCCGCGATCGAGCACGCGCAGTACGCAATCGTTCGCCGCGCGCTCGAGACTCACGACGATCTCATCTGCATCGCTGCCTGCTTCGTGCGCATTCTTCACGAGATTGATCAGCACCTGCTCCAGTTGCGCGCGATCCATGGGGCAGGCGAGCGACGCATTCCCATCGACGCGAAAGTCATAAAGCGCATGAACCGCGTTCACTACCTCGCTCCACGCAACGAGCTCCTTGCGCGGCTCGGGTAATCGCGCGAACTCCGCATAGGCATCGAGGAAGGTGCGCAGAAATGCGAGGCGTTCTTCAATGAGCCCGTAAATCTCGCTAAGGCGATGGCGATGCTCGGGCATCTCCTGTGCGCGGCGCGCGGAATGAAAGAGCGAGCTGATGGGCGCGACGGTGTTGTTGATCTCGTGGTTGATGACGCGAATGGCGCGCTTCCACGTCGCGACTTCCTGTCGTCGCAATTCCGGCGTCAATCGTTCTAACAGCACGAGGCGGTGTGGCTGAAGATTGATTTGGAAAACGCGTTGCGTGAGATGGAAGGTCTCGTCCTCATGACGAAAGAGCGAGTCGCCGAACGTCGCCAGTGCATCGCGCAATGGCGTGGCGAACGATAATTCGTCGAGCAACAGGCCATTGAGGCGTGCACCACCGGCGAGTAGATCGCGCGCCGTGGTATTCGAGTAAATGATGCGGTCCGCTGCGTTGAGCAGGATGACGGCAATCGGCGTGCGTTGCAGGATCGTGTCGAGAAGAATTTCCTTGTGATGCAGTTCGCTGCGATCGTTGCGCACGGTATCGGCGAGCTCGTTGTAAAGGCGCTTTAATTCGGCGATTTCCTGTTCGCCGCGAACGGCGAGGCGCAAACTGAAATCGCCGTCGCGAAAGGCGCTCAATGCATTGCCGAGGACGGCGTGCAATTCCGTGAAGCGTCTTACGATTGCGTGCACGCTCCACAGTACCGCGGGCAACGCAATTGCGACCGCAATCGGATACTGACCATACGATGGAAGTCCGAGCGCACGCGCAATACGCGGAGCGGCGAACGCGCCCACGAGCGTAACGATCGTGGTAGCGATAACGACGAGCGTGATGCGCGTGACGAGTTTCAAGGGTTAGCGCGGACGTCGTTCCAACACGACGCCGAGCTTCTCCATCCGTCGATACAATGCCTGTCTGCTCAATCCCAGCGCCTCGGCCGCGCGCGAGACGCTGCCGTTTGCATTGAGCAGCGCGGTTTCGATCTGCGTCCTCTCGATCGGGATTTCGTCGACGCGCGATTCGCCACTGGCGCCGAATCCGAGGTCCTCGGACGTAATTGCATCGCCGGTGCTCAATGCGATGGCACGCTGTACGCGATTCTGCAATTCGCGCACGTTTCCCGGCCATTCGTGCATCAGCAACGCGGCGCGCGCGGTTTCATCGAGTGATTTGCCACTGCGTCCGAGAAACGTTTCGGCGAGCGGTAAAACGTCTTCGCGACGGTCGCGCAGCGCTGGCAATGCGATCTCGACGACAGCGATCCGAAAGTAAAGATCTTGACGGAATGTGCCTCGGGCGATGGCCTGGTGCAGATCGGCATTCGTCGCACAGAGCACGCGCACGTCAACGCGACGCGTTTCGCTGGAGCCGAGGCGCTCTAATTCGCCGGTTTGCAGGACGCGTAACAATTTCATTTGGCCGGCGGGAGAGAGATTGCCAATCTCATCGAGAAACAACGTCCCGCCGTTTGCGGCTTCGAAGCGGCCGATACGCAATCGCGTCGCGCCCGTGTATGCGCCCGGTTCCGCGCCGAATAATTCGCTCTCAATGAGCTCGTCCGGGATCGCGCCCGCGTTCACTTTGATCAATGGCTTGTGCCTGCGCCGCGAATTCGCATGCACGATCTCGGCGATTTTCTCTTTGCCCGCGCCGTTCGGTCCTGTGATCAACACTGGCACATCTGATGGTGCGACCTGCACGGCCAGCGACGCGACGCGATGCATCGATGCGCTCTCATAGACGATGCCGCACAAATCATTCGTGCGCGCGAGCGATTGTCGCGATCGTGTACGCAAATTGCGCTCGCGCTCTTCGTCGGCGCGGGCTTGTCGAATTCTCAGTAATGCCTGTACGGTCGAGACGAGCTTCGCATCGTCCCAAGGCTTGGCCATGTAATCCGTCGCGCCTTCTTTGACGAGTTGCACCGCGGTTTCCAAGGATGTCCACGCGGTCATGAGCAGAATCGGCAGTTCCGCATCGCGCGCCCGCAATTGCCGGAACAATGCGACGCCTTCATCGCCGGACGTCGTGCCGGGCGTGAAGTTCA
>JBQCJC010000595.1:0-2514 GCA_051953135.1 Thermoanaerobaculia bacterium
CGTCCGCCGGAGGCAAACGATGAACGGCGGCGGGGCGCCGCCGATCCAGCCGGCGTTGGCGCCGGCGCTCCGCACGCTATTCGCGATCTTGCTCGCAATCACATTGCTCCTCGGAATCTCAGCAGCATTCGGCCACTCCCCTGCCAATCTTCTTTCGATTCTCATCACCGGTTCCATCGGCTCGCGCTTCGCGCTCGAAGGCACGCTGCTCAAATCCGTTCCGCTGTTGCTCACCGGACTCTCCGTCGCGATCGCGTTTCGCGCGGGTGTGTGGAACATCGGCGCCGAAGGGCAATTCATCGTCGGTGCGATCGCGGCGTTGCTCGCATCGCGCGTTGGCGCGATCGCAGCACTGCTCGCGGCGATGCTCGCCGGTGCGTTGTGGTCATCGATCGCAACCGCCATGCGATTGATTCGCAACGCGCCCGAGGTTCTCACGACGATCCTGCTCAACTTCATCGCGATCAATCTTCTCGGCTGGTGCGTCAACGGCCCGCTGCGCGAACGCGCGATGATGTATCCGCAAACGGATCCCGCACTCGCGGAGCTGCCGAAGTTCGGCGGATTCGCGATCGCGATTGCCGCGGCCATCGCGGCCTGGTGGTTGATCTATCGCACGACCGAAGGGTTGCGATTGCGCGCGACCGGCTTCAATCCATTCGCATCGCAATGGGCGGGGATCAACGTGCGCGCACAACTCGCGCGTGCGATGGCGCTCTCCGGCGCCGCCGCGGGACTCGCGGGCGGAATCGAGCTGCTCGGCGTCACGCATCGCTTGTTCGAGCGATTCGCCGCGGGCTACGGATACTCGGGGATCGCGGTGGCGCTGCTCGCGCAACTGCATCCGCTCGCAACGATTCTCTCCGCGTTGTTCTTCGGCGCGCTCGTCACCGGCGCGGGCGAATTGCAACGTTCCGCCGGGATCTCCTACGCGGTCGCGACGTTCGGTCAGGCCGTGGTCATTCTCGTATTGATTGGATTCGAACATGTTCGCGCACGGCGTTGAAGCGATCTGGAACGCACTGCCGCTCGCATTGCTTGCGGCGACACCTCTACTGCTCGCGGTGGAAGGTGAGCTCGTCGTGCAACGCAGCGGGATCATCAACCTCGGCATCGAAGGAATGATGCTCGTCGCCGCGATGACCGCCGTGCTCGCAGCGCAGGCAACACAAAGTGCAGCGATCGGTTTTCTCGGCGGTATCGGCGGCGCAATGCTCGTCGCACTGCTGTTCGGATTTTTCGCGATCGCGTTGAAGTCCGATCAAATCGTCACGGGCACCGCGATCAATCTTCTCGCCCTCGGCGTGACGAGTTTCATCTATCAGGAACTGCGCGACGGAAATCTCTTCGTGCAATCGATTCCGCGGTTGTCATTCGATTTCATCGCACCGATCGCATGGATCGTGATTCCGATCGCGCTCGCGATTCTGTTGTGGAACACGACTCTCGGATTGCGATTGCGCGCGTGCGGCGAGAATCCCGAAGCCGTAACCGCGACAGGTTCTTCTGTTGCGATGCATCGCGCACTCGCGCTCTTCATCGAAGCGATCACGGCGGGACTCGCGGGCGCGTATCTCTCGCTCGGATTGTCGAGCGGATTTGCGGAGAACATGACCGCGGGCCGAGGCTTCATTGCGCTATCGATCGTGATCTTCGGGCGGTGGAAACTGAAAGGCATTCTCCTCGGCACCGCGATCTTCGGACTCGCCGCCGCATTGCAGTACGCGTTGCAGGCTTCGAACACCGGAGTGCCGTATCACCTGCTGCTCGCCGTGCCTTACGCCGTGACTTTGCTCATACTGTGCGGCATCGCCGGAAGGGTTCGAGCACCACAATCGCTGGGGAGGTCTTCATGATCGACGCGGTCATCGATATCAGTCATTTTCAAGGCACGCCTGATTTCGCGAAAGTGAAATCGAGTGGGATTGCGGGCGTCATTCACAAAGCGACGCAGGGACTGACCGGAAGCGATTCGACATTCGCATCCGCGAAGATTTCGATTCCAAATGCGGGACTGCTTTTCGGCGCGTATCACTTCGGCACCGGCGATGGTACGGGTGCGGATCAGGCGAACTGGTTTCTCGATACCGTGCAGCCCGATGCGAAAACGCTTTGCGTGATCGACTTCGAGCCGAATCCGAGCGGCACGTCGATGACGCTCACGCAGCTTCTCGATTGGATTACCACTGTAGAAAAACACACGGGTCGCATGCCGGTGGTGTATGGCGGCAAATCGTTGTTGTTCTCGAGCGTCGGCGCATCGACGAACGCGACGCTCGCGCAATGTCCGTTGTGGGTCGCGCAGTACACGAGCGCATCATCACCGAGCGGCATTCCGACGCAGATCTGGCCGCAGTGGACGATGTGGCAATACACCGAGAACGGTTCGGTCGCGGGGATCACGACGGCCGTCGATCGCGATCGCTTCAACGGAACGTTGGATGAATTGATCACCTTCTGGAGTGGAGCGGCGGGCTCTTAGCCCGCCGAATCATTCTCCAAACCGGCGGGCTG
>JBQCJC010000596.1:0-3225 GCA_051953135.1 Thermoanaerobaculia bacterium
TCCCCGCTCGTCTTCCCTAACTCCAGTCTCATCAATCATGCCATCGTCTCCGCTGAGGGAGTGACGTGACGTGACATCGTCCCACCCTTCCGGTGTCCGAAGGTGGGCGACAGCACCGGTTCCGCCTAACGGCCTCGCACTAAGCTGCCGCGCCAGTGCCGCGCGACGAAGTCGCGCGGTACGGCGCGTGCAGCGACTAAGGACCAACGGTCGCAGGAGCTACCTGCACGCGACGTGACGCCGACTTTCTTGTGGGTCGCCCGAGGCGCTTCAGCGCCGGACCGAAGCCGCGCGCGGTCAGCTTCAGTGTGGAGTTAGGCCGCGGGAGGTTTAGAGAAACCACCCGGCACCGCCACAACTACAAATGATGTTAGCGAACTGGGGTTTTGCGGTAATTCGATGTTTCCCGGTCCCGTTGCATTCGGGACAGTCCTTGGCTCGTGCTGGTCTGACTTGCCAAAGTGGCAACAACTCGGGATACCGCCGACTGCCAGCAACCAACGCCGTGTTCTTCATCGCCAGGTCGATTTCAATACGCGCAGGCTCGGCCGGGTCTTCATGCGAGAAGGCGATGATTTCGAGGCTGGGTTCAATGGCGAGGGCGTGGGTCCATCCTACGTAAAGTGGTAACACGTGTAGCTCACGTGCTCGAGCTTGGACGAACGAGAACGGAGGCTGCTGTTCGAAGCTCTCGAATTCGGCGATTCTTTCTTCGATGAGGTGGCAAAGGTCCGCGCGCATGATCGTGCCGCTCAGCCAGGGCGTTGTGAGCTCCAAGATATCTCCCTTCAGATTGAGCCCTTGCAGCAGGTTCGCTTCTTCTGGGTCTTCGGTTTCGAGAACAAGCGCCGTGTGAGAGCCCGTTGGCGTTCCGTCAACAGCTTCGACCGAACGAACAAGAGATGTCAGAGCGAGCCCCGAGTTTAGCGGTACGTGAAGCACGTCCCCCGCCCGCGGTGTTCCTTCTACGATGTCGCCGTACACGACGACACTGCGTCGCACTGAGAGGTAGAACAGTCCAGCCACTTTCAATTTTCCGGGCACCGTTGAACTCAGGATACATCTAGAACTATCTGTTTCGCAGTCCGCGGCCCGACGAAGGCATGGCGCCCGCGGACGACAGAACTCCGAATCGTGCATCATGCACCGACGGCCTAACGCTTCACGCTGAACTGCCGCGCCAGTGCCGCGCGACGAAGTCGCGCGGCGCGGCGCGTGCAGCGACTAAGGACCAATGAACGCAGGAGCTACCTGCACGCGACGTGACGCCGACTTTCTTGTGGGTCGACCGAGGCGCTTCAGCGCCGGACCGAAGCCAGGCGCGGTCAGTTCCAGCGCGGAGTTGTGCGGCCAAACCATTCCTTTGTTTCTGACCCTACGTTGCGCATAGCGCTCTTAAAACACGTCTGTCGAAGCTAATGGTGATCCTCGGCGAAGCCGCGCTACTTTTACGCCGACGCGAAGCGAGCCGGCACCGCCGGCCACACATGATGCTATTGCGCCGCGCACGCGAGCGGGGGCTTCCTCATGCATGTGTCGCGCGGCGGCTGCGCGCAGACGCAGCTACTCATTGAGCGAACTTGAGGCGCCACCGATGAAACAACATCTCGTTAGAACCAGCACGCGGCAGAAGAAGCACGCTGGCATCACCGGCCGCCGCACAATGAATGATCAATCACGCGGAGCGTGCCCGCTTCGCGGGCCACATACATGCGGGCGGGCGCCGCAACTCAGAAAAAACGTGCAAGCCTGAAGATCCTCGGCGACCGACACGCAATAAACGACCATAACTCTGCCTCACACATGCTCACGGCGGCTCGCGTTAGAACCGCACGTCCGCACAACAGTTCTCACAATAAGCTGCCGCGCCAGTGCCGCGCGACGAAGTCGCGCGGCGCGGCGCGTGCCGGGAGTGCCGGTGCACCGACAATGAGCGATCTGCACGCGACGTGACGCCCCCGCGCTGGCGCACGTCCCAGGCGCTTCAGCGCCGGGACGAAGCCGGGCGCGGTCAGCTTCATTGTGGAGTTAGCCCGCCGATATTTATCGCTCAGGCTACCATAGTGAGATGATCGCACCGCTATCACTGGAAGAGCTTCGCGCACTAATTTCGAATGGGATACAAGAGAGCCTGCATCTTGATTACAAACGTAGTGCCGCCTTCGTCAAAAAGACCGATCACATTCGATTCGATCTCGCCAAAGACGTGTCGGCATTCGCGAATTCCGACGGCGGCGTCCTGATTTACGGAATGATCGAGGAAGACAATCTGCCGAAAGCTCTTGATGAGGGCATCGATCACTCTGAATGGACACGCGAAAGGATTGAGGGGATCCTGACCGGAAACATCTCTCCTCGCTTGGATGGGCTCAACGTGGAACAGATTCGCGCTAGTGCGACTCACTCCTATTACGTCATTCGCGTTCCGAAAAGTTATCGCGGCCCGCATCAGGAAACTATCGAAAAGCGCTACTATAAGCGGTTCAACTTTAAGTCGGTACCGATGGAAGACTATGAGATTCGCGATGTTCTGAACAGGCGCGACATCGTGCCCTCGCTTATCAGCGTAGACATCGAGCTGCGAAAAGGTATTTTGCTCGAATTAGTGATATCGAATATTGGCGACACGCCGGCTGAGGATGTTCGTTTCACTATCCAGCCTCCGATCGAGAAGCTCGCTCAAGCGAAGTTCCTTACCGATGGTTCAGCGTACTTCCCACCCGGTAAGCGGCATCAGTTCTTTTTTGGCTCGGCTCTCGAGGAAGTACGTCGCGAAAACGCGCCGCGCTTCGATGTTTCGGTCAGTTACTACAACCGCCGCGCTGACCAGAGATTGACGGACGTCTTTCACATAGATCTATCGGACTACTTTCTCTCATCCATCGTCGAATCCGACTTGACCGAGCACAGCAAGAGACTGCAGGAGGCCCTCGGGAAGGTAACGTCCGAGCTTGAGCGGATTCACGACGTGCTTCGGTCGATCTCGAGCGTCGCTGGGCCTACTGGCTTGGATCTATCTGTCACATCCATTCGGAACCTACAGCACCTACGAGCCGGAGAAGAGCGAATCGAAAGAATTCCCGCAACGGGCTGCGACTGGACGGTCTTCGCTGAGGTGCTAGAGATAGATCGACATCTCGCACTCAAGCTATCGAACTTCGCTAAGTGGGGCGAGACTCGCAAGCTAGAGGACATTCAGGGATTACCCAGGGATGTCGTTGAACG
>JBQCJC010000597.1:0-4786 GCA_051953135.1 Thermoanaerobaculia bacterium
AAGCTCCTCGAACAGCGTGCGATACGGCAGTCCGCACGAACGGAACAGCTCCACTTCCGCCAATCCGAAAAACCGGAGATACGCCTGGTAGTTGATGATGCCCGCCGCGTCAATGTCTTCCCAGCGGACGTATTCAGAGACCTGAAAACGCATGAAGGAATGGTAGTCGGTTGTCGGTAGTCGGTTGTCGGGCGAACCGCTACGCCGTGAATCACGTGGTCGGTGGTGGTTTCTCCGACTACCGACTACCGACTCCCAACCCTCTGTTAACCGCACTACCCGTTCCACCGTAGTGACGGTAAATCGGAGGCAATTCAATGGAAATGATCCCCATCATCGCAGTTCTCTCGACCTCGACGATGGTCGTGCTCGTCGTGTTTTTCATCACGCGGGCGCGGCAGCGGCGGGTGGAGGTGCAGACGGAGATGCAGTCACGGCTCATCGATCGATTCGGCACCGCGCCGGAGCTGATCAACTTTCTGCAGTCACCCGCGGGACGTGAGTTCGTTGCGGGCGTGCAAACCGCTCCCGCCGTGCTCACCCGCGAGCGCATCCTCGGCGGGATGACGCGCGCGATCGTACTGAGCTGTCTCGGCGGCGCGTTCGTGCTCCTCACATTCACTTACGAGAAAGACTTCGCCGTTCCCGCCGCGATCCTGCTCTCGCTCGGCATCGGCTATCTCATCTCCACCGTGCTCTCGTACAAACTCTCCGGCAAATTCGCATCGACGACCGACTTCACGCCAGGTGTCTGACGATGTTCGCAGCCACAATGCCGGCGTCATTCGGCGCGGAGGCGCATCCGCGGACAGGGAAGCCCGGTCCGATGGATGAAGCGCGGTTCGAGACGTTCTATCGCCGCAACGCGGGAGCGCTCTGGTCCTATCTCTATCGACTGACCGGCGACTCTTCCGCGGCCGACGATCTGCTGCAGAAAGCGTTCTTTCGCTTTCTGCGGGCGAATCCGGTGGTCGAAAGCGATGAGCATTTGCGCCGATGGTTGTTCCGCGTCGCGACGAATCTCGCGTTCGATCACTTTCGCGAAACGAAGCGCGATCGCGCGCACGCGGAGCCGCGTGATGAGAATGCGATCGCGAATGAATCGCGCGAGTGGCTGCGTCACGACATGATGAAAACGTTCGCCGAGCTCAAGCCGCGCGAGCGCGCGCTGCTGTGGCTCGCGCACGTCGAGGAAGCGAATCACGATGACATCGGCGATGCGCTGGGTGTGAAGTCGAAGAGCGTGAAAGTGCTGCTCTTCCGCGCACGCAGAAAGCTCGGCGAATTGCTGACGAAGAAAGGTCTGGCCCCGGAGGTGAGGAAATGAGCGCGTGCCGATTCGAACCGCAGGTGATTGCGGCCGCGGAGCGCGACGAGTGGACCGCCACGCTGCGCGAGCATCTCACCGAGTGCGACGACTGTATCGCCGCGGCGTCGGTCTCGCCGTGGATGGACCGTTTCGCGAACATCGGCGATCGCGAACATCGCCTGCCCGATGCGTCGATCGTTTATCTCAAGGCGAAGTTGCTGCAGGGAACACTTGACGTGCGCCGCGCGTCGCGTCCGATGGATGTCGTGCAGATGATCGCGTATCTCGTCGTCGCCGGCGGCTGGGCCGCGCTGCTGACGTTCAAGTGGAAAGCGATCGAAGCGTGGCTCCGCGCGATGAGCCCGAGCGCGATCGTGCTGCAACATTCGACGGAATCATTGTCCGTGAGTTTGATCGCCTTCGTGGTGCTGCTCGCCTCGATGACGGTGATGCTCGCGCTACACACGATCATGGCGGAAGAGTGAGAGAGGGCGCGATGAGCAATGAGCGATGAGTGATGAATGATGAATGATGAACGACATCGCGAGCGTTAGCGCTTTGCCTTCTGACGTCATGTCAGTACGCGCGCACCTCGCGACGCGGTTCATCGCTCATCGTTCATCACTCATCACTCGCTTCTCTCTTCACTCCTGAAACTTCGGCTGGCTCTCGCCCTTCACCGCCAGTTCATGCACCTTGTCTCTGCCGATCGTTTTCTCGCCTAACACCTGCGCGATGCGTCTCACGTTCGCGCCGTTTTGCGCGCTGTTTGGGCCCATCTGCGCGTCCATGAGATTGCGCGTGCGATCGGCGAGCAGCCATCCCAGCGGGAAGACCGCGTTCGTCTGTTCGAGATAGAACGTCGTGTAGTTTTCCTCGCCCACCATCTCCGATAGTTCCTCGCCCGCGAGCACCGCGTGCGATCCGCGTACGGACAGCAGCGCGCGCACCGGTGAGAGCACTTCGTTCGCAAATCTCTGCGACGTCACCGGCGCCGGATCTTTCATCTTGAATTGAATGAAGATCACGTGCGGCTCGATGCGAGTCGCGTACTTGCTGCGGCGAATGACGCGCAGGATGTCGGACGTCGTCGCCGATCCCGAATTCTCGAAATAGCCGCCGTCGACGACATGCTCGCAACGTTTGCCGGGCGCACACGTGAGCGGCGATCCGCCCGTACCGTTCCTGCCGCGAATCAACGTTCCGGCCGGCGAGACGTACGTGAAGCGCGTGCTGTTGTCGACCGCGGTGCTGACGCGTACGTCCGCCGCAAGCGCGCTGAAGAGATCGATCGAGTCCGCGAGCTCGCCGTACGCACCGGTGTCGATGCGCAGATTCGACGCGATGATGCGCTGTCCCGTCTCGACAACCGTGCCGTTGAGGAACAACGACGGGATGTGATCTTCGCGATCTTCCATCAGCGTGAGGAAGCCGCCGGCGAATGTGTCGTCATCTTCTTTGCTGCGACGCTGAATCGTGGTGCGCCACGCGTGCTCCCAGCCGCCTTCGAGCGCACGCGCGCGATCCGGAAGAATCGGGACGGGAATGAAGCGCTGTGCGAGATCGGGATTCGTCATTGCCGCGAGCGTCGGCGCGAGCGAGTCCTGCGACAACATCTGCCGCGCTCGGAATCGCAGTGAATACTGCTCGCCGGCTTGCGGCGTGTAATCCGTTTCTTCGAGATTCGCGAGCGTGTCGTTGCGGCGAATGAGCAGCGCGTCGTACACCGTCGCGCCTAACGCGCCGCCCGACACCGCGCTGATCGAGAACGTGTGATCCGCAAACGTCGGCAGCGTGTCGGTGAGTGACGTGAGCACCGCCGCGGTCCAGTACGCGGCGCGAATGCCGCCGCCTTCGGTCGCGACCAGAATCACCGGATACTTGCCGTTCGCCTGCGGCGGATGTTCGGCCTGCAAACGCTCGAACCATTTGTCGAATGCAGTCGAGATCGCGGGACGCGCGTTCGGATCGAACGGCATCGTCTGCACGACGTGGTTGTCGTTGAAGGGACTGATCAGCACCGCCCACACGAGCAGGAACGTGAAGATCGGCAGACTCGCGCGCGTGCCTAACGCAACGAGTAATGATCCGATCGGCACCGAAAGCGCGAACGCGAGAATCACCACCGCGGCGGAGCCGATCGTGACGATGCTCTGCACGAACCACGTTGACCAGATGAACAACGCAATCGCGGCGACGGCGCTGACCCAGAACAGAATCTTCACGGAGCGCGCGCGATCCTGACGCGGCACGACGCGCGCGGCCGATTCGTTGAGCCACTTGCGCCGCCAGATCGTGAACGCGATGAACGCGATCATCAGCACGCCGAGCCACAGCGCCATCTTCTTCAGTTCCCAAACCGGCTCGGGCACGCCGTAATGCTTCGCGACGCGCCACAGCGATGCCATCGCGATCAGAAACGCGGAGATGCCGCAGATGCGCGGCAGCCACGTCGTCAGCCACGGGTATTCTTCGGGGCTCGGGCGTCCCGGCGCGGGCTCGTTGTGCAGCAACTGGCGCGACCAGTACCACGTCTGCACCGCGAGAAAGACGATGCCAACGATGTAGCCGATGCGCTGTCCGTCATGCGACGGCGTGGCGCCGGTGGGATCGTCTTCGGCGAGGTTCGCGATGATGTCGTAGCCCTGCGCAGAGATCAGGAACGCGAACGCGACGACGATCAACGCGATGAAGCTGAAGCGCAGCGGCAGCAGGAAGAGATACAGACGCTTCGCCGCATGCCACACGCGCGCAATGAAGGACTCCGACTGCACGAGCTCCGCGGGCGGAGCTGCCGCTACGACATCGCTGGCCATGATTGGACCCTCCCGGATGGACGTAAGGATACGCTGAAAGGTGTCCTGCGGTACGCTTCGCGCCATGTGGTCGCCGGATCAATACGAGAAGTTCAAAGCCGAGCGTCAGCAGCCGTTTCACGACCGGGTCGCGTTGATCGAGAAGCGGCCGAAGATTCGCATCGTCGATCTCGGATGCGGCACCGGCGAGCTCACGCGCGAGCTGCACGAATCACTCGATGCCAGTGAGACGGTCGGCATCGACAACTCCGAAACGATGCTGCTCAAGGCCGGCAGTTTCGGCGGCGCGATGCTGCACTTTCAGAAGAACAGCATCGAGGCGTTCGTGACGGACGATCCGTATGACCTGATCTTTTCGAATGCGGCACTGCAGTGGGTGCCGGATCACGAGCAGCTCTTCGTGCGCCTCACGAATTTTCTGTCGACGGACGGACAGCTCGCGATTCAGATGCCGGCGAACAACGATCATCCATCGCACGTGATCGCGTCGCAGCTCGCGCGCGAGTTCGGCGTCGACTCTCGTCCCGATTTCGTACTGCCGCCGGAGAAATACGCGGAGCTTCTGCATCGCCTCGGCTACAAGCGACAGCACGTGCGCTTGCAGGTGTACGCACACGTGCTGCCGTCGGTGAATGATGTGGTGGAGTGGGTGCGCGGCGCG
>JBQCJC010000598.1:0-3086 GCA_051953135.1 Thermoanaerobaculia bacterium
GCGCGCGCTCAACCACAGGAGGGGCGCGCGCCGGGTGGGTTGGGCGGGGGGGGGGGGGGGATGTTCCCCGGCGGGCACCGGGGGGGGGGCGCCGCCCCCGCCGCTCTACTACATTTCTTCGAGCAATCGCTCGCGACACCGTTCCAGTCTTCGCCACGCGATGCCTTCGATGAAGGAGGCATCGACGAGCAGCACGACGTAATAGCCGTCCTTCACGTCGTAGCTCAGCACCGAAACTTCCGGGAACTCGATTTTGAATCGCCGCGGTTGTCCCGCGCCGACTTGCGAGCACATGGTGCGCAGGCGATCGAGGAAGATGCCCTGATACGCGCCGAGGATGCGCAGCTCGTGATCGGAGAGATCGCGATCGCACACGAGCTCCACGGTCTCGCCTTCGAAATCGAGAAAGAGCGCGGCGAGTGCACCGTGCGTCTTGACCAGCAGTTCGTCGAGGATCAGGCGAAACATGCGGTCACTCCCACATCACCAGAAACTTGCGCGCCTCGATCGCCTCGGGCGAATTCGGCGCGACGTCGATCACGCGTTGCAAATACTTCCTCGCCGTGTCATTGCGTCCCGATTTCTGCGCGGACAAACCGAAGCGCAGCAGTGCAGCAGGCGAGTCGGGATGATTCTTCATGTAATCGAGATACGCACGACCCGCGCCCTGCAGATCTCCGCGACGCTCGCGCAGCGTGCCCTGATACAACATCGCCGCATCGAGCGACGGATCGAGCGTGAGCGCGCGCGAGATCCACTCTTCCGCATCGCTCGCGCGTGACAGTCGATCGAGTGCAATCGCGTTGTGATACGCGGCATCGGCGCGAACGGCCGAACGCTCATCGTTGAACACGGCTTCGAAATCTTTCGACGCGCCAGCGATTTCGCCGAGTCGCATCCGAGCAATGCCGCGATTCAATCGCGCCTCGGAGAGATTCTCGTTGAGCGTCAGCGCCTTGTCGAAACTCGCGATCGCGGATTTCAGCTCGCCCTTCAGCATCAACGCCAGACCGCGTACGTTCTCGACGTCGGCGGGTGCGGCGCCGGACGTCTTCGCACCTTCGAGCTGACGCAACGCCGCGTCGTAATTTCCGCGCAGCAGATACTGCACGCTGCGCTCGCAGACGGCGGACGATTGCGCGAGCAGCGGAGCGGTGACAAAAAGAACGAACAGCGTGGCTACGAGTCTCAGGCGGCCCCTCGCACTTGCTCTTCGATCACGATGTCGCCGCGCTTCACCGCGTTCACGAACGCATCGACGACGCGAGGATCGAAGCGTGTGCCCGCGAAGCTCTTGATCTTCTCGACGACGTAGTTGAGCTCCATCGCCTTTTGATATGGACGATTCGTGGTCATCGCATCGAACGTATCGGCGATTGCAACGATGCGCGCCTGCATCGGGATGTGCTCGCCTTCGATCCCATCGGGATAGCCGCCGCCGCTCCATTTCTCGTGGTGATACTTCATCCCGGGGATGATGTCGATGAGCTGCGCCACACCGCTCATGATCGCCGCGCCTTTCGCGGGATGCTGTTTCATCACTTCGAACTCTTCGTCCGAAAGCGCGCCGGGCTTGCGCAGGATGCGATCGTCGATGCCGATCTTGCCGACGTCATGCAGCAATGCGCTGATTCGCAGATCGCGCATTTCTTTTTCCGGAAGGCTGAGGTTCTTGCCGATCGCGATCGAGTAGCGCGCCACGCGTTCCGAGTGGCCGCGCGTGTACGGATCCTTCGCATCGATCGCGGCCGCGAGCATGCGCACCGAGTTGATGAACAGCAGGTGATTCTCGTGTGCGGCTTTCTTCAACTGCGAGATCGCGGTTTCGATCGACGCGGACATCGCATTGAAGTTCTGCGCGAGCTCGCCGATCTCGTCGTGCGTTTTCAGTTCGACGCGTTGCTGGTAGTTGCCCTGCGCGATCTCGTGCGTGCGCGCCGCGAGCACGCCGATCGGACGAGCGATGCCCGATGCGAAGATGAGCGCCGCGGCGATGGCGAGAAGGAGCGCGATCGCGACCCACTGAATCGTCGCGCGCGTCATGCGGGCGACCGACGCGAATGCCGCGGCTTCCGGCTTCTGCACGATCACGCCGACGTTCGGCGCGGCCGCTGCGACGGTGCCGAGGACCTTCGTGCCTTTGTCTTCGTAGGAAAGCGTGATGCGCTGCTGTGCTTTCGCGAAATCGCGAACGATGGGAAGGCTCGAAAAATTGGGATGCTGCACTTCGATGCTCGGCTCGCTGTGCAGAAGCACGCGGCCGTCGCGATCGACGATGAACGCCGTGACATCACCTTTGCCTTCATCGCGCATGCGCGACACGACGCGACGCAGACTCACCATCCCGACGATTGCGCCGATCACCTGATTGCCGTCTTTCACCGGCACCGCGAGCACGATCGCGGGTTGATTCGTCACGTTCGCGGTGATGATGTGGCCGGTCGATTCATAACCGCGAAGCGCAACGTCGCGCGCGAGCTTGAGCTCGGCGAGGCCGGCCTGATCGAGCTCGGCGGGAATCGCCTCCGCGCCCTGCGAGAGCGTGTTCACGGCCTGCAGAGCGAGCAGATCGCTGTCGGGCGTGATGTACTCGGCGATCCAGCGCGTCTGCGATGCGTATGCGAACGGATCGCTGCCCGGCGGCAGCGCTTTCTTCATCGTCACGACGCTCGCTGCAATCTGCGAGAGCTGCTGGCGGTTGTTGGCGAGGACGTTCTCGAGGTCGGTCGCGATGCTCACGGCCGAGCGCGTCAGGTATTTCTTTTCCAGGGTCTCGAGCGAGTCGCGGTTGATTCCGATGAGGAACACATGCGAGACGACGAGGGGAAGGAGCCCAACGACGACCATCGCGCCGAGAAGCGTCCAGACGAGACGCGGGCGGCGACGCGGCAGCGCAGGCGGCGGAGTCGGGGAGTCGGACATTTCGCGTGATTATAGAAGCCATGCCACTGGGGCTGTACTTCCACATGCCGTTCTGCAGAGTGCACTGCACGTACTGCCCGTTCGCGATTTCGACGGACCTGGCGTTGCAGGATGCGTATGTGGACGCGCTGATACGGGAGTCGGGAGAGACGAGGCTCGCTACC
>JBQCJC010000599.1:0-6100 GCA_051953135.1 Thermoanaerobaculia bacterium
GCGTGAAGTAGATCGCGAAGTCCAGCATCTCCCACTTCGCGATGAGCTCGAGCGCAACGCGCGGCTGCGCAATCGCAAACGCGTTGTGGAAGACGAGGAGATCGAGCACCCACAGCGCGAGCAGGAATGGCGGGATGTACATCCACGCGATCCAGCGCTTTTCACGAATGACCGGCTTCGGAAAGAGAAGGAAGAAGTGCAGCGCGAGCGGCGGAAGGAAGATGCGCGCGAACTCCTCGACCATCTGCAGGAGCTTGTAGCTCCAATCGATGTCGCCCGCGGGCGTGTAGACATAAACGATGAAGGAGAAGAGCGTGACGAAGAAGAAGAGTTTGCTCTCGTGGGTCTCGCCTCGAAAGAGTGTGAAGAGTCCGATGGCGAGATAGAGGAAGCCGATGAAGCTGAGGATGAGGTAGGGATAATCGACCTTCAGCTCGGGCGGTGAGTAGACGATCGTTTTCGTGATCGCGCCGCGCTGAATGAGCATCGGGACTTTTTCGCCGATGCCGCGCAATGTTTTCTGCAGTCCCGCGACTTCGGTCGTCGGCGTGTCGCCGATCGTGTAGATCAGATCGCCGGAGCGCAATCCCGCGTGTTCTGCATTGCTGTCAGGATCGACGTTCTTGACGACGATGAGGCCGCCGCTGCGAGTGAAGGTGAAGTCGATGCGCTCGAACGAGGAGCGTTTGCGCTGAAAGGATACAAACGCGCCAATGGTCACCGCGAGGGTGAGCAGAGCAATCAGCGAGTTCGTGAGGACCGTGCGGCGCATGATGGCGGCCTCGGAGTGCCATTCAATGGTCCTGCCGGGCGATGAATCGCGCTAAGCCGTTGATTCGAAACGTTGAATCGAAAAACGGATTTTCGGATGCCGCGCCGATTTCTCCAAGGGATTGGATTTTCGGCAACGAAAACTTGGACGTGGCGTAGCGAGAGTGCCTCGTGCCGCCACCCGAGCCCCAGATCCCTCGCTCACGCTCGGGAGGACATGCGCTCCGTTACAGCACCGGGAAGCGGCAAACGTCGCGAAGAAGGCAGACGTCGCAGTTCTCTTTCTTCTGGCGCACGCTGCACAAATCCAGAATTCCGAGCCGGCACAAGGCGAAGTCGTAACGCACGGGATCGCTCGCGTCGAAGCGCGCGAGCTCGTCGGTGAGCAGACGCGCGGCTTTCCAATCGGCGGATTTGCGATCGGACAATCCGAGGAAGGTGGCGATGCGGTGCACGTGGGTATCGAGCGGCATCAGCAGCTTTGCGGGATCGACGAACGGCCACAGACCGAGGTCGGGTGCGGTGCGACGAACCATCCAGCGGAGATAGAGGTTCATGCGCTTGCACGCCGATCCATCCGATGGCGATGTGAGCAGATAGCGGATCGACGTGCGTTCTTCGCCGCCTAACACGCGCTCCACGAATCGCGTCAACGACGGACCGATGTCGGAATCGCTCGCGTCGTAGCACTCCTCGAACAGAGCACCGATCGATCCATGCTCGCGAATCACGTTCGCAAGCAATCCGAGAAACGCAACGAGGTCGGGGGTTTTGTGAAAACGATGCGCAAATCCCGCGAAGCGTTTCAACGCCTCCCGCTCATTGAACGTACTCAGATAGCGATGCGGCGACGGAGTCATGCGCGCGAGCACGACGCCGATGTTCGCGACGATCGTTTCCGCGCGGCCATACGCGAAGGCAGCGGCGATGAGTCCCGCGACTTCCTGATCGCGCGCATCGTCGTAACGAAGAACGAGCTGCAGCGGATCGGGCTCGATGGTCGACACATCGAAAGTCTCGACGAGCAGATCGAGCTTCGCTTTCATCGCTTCGCCGCGAAGGGGACGCCGTCGTTTCACGAGACTCACGCCAACAGGAGGCCGCATGGAACTGTTCCGGAATCCGAGCGTCATACTTACCGCCATGCCGAACAAGCGATTCGCTGTCGTTTTTCTCGTTGTTGCGCTGTTCGCGTTTCCGTCGCTCGCCGCAATCACCGGCAGTGTGATGACACCCGACGGCAAACCGGTCGCGGGTGCTCGCGTTTCGACGTACGCGCCGGAATCCGATGATGCGCGCCGCGCGCGACTGCTGTCCGAGCAACCGGAAGCGATTTCGCTCGCGACGACACAAACGGATGCGAAGGGTGCGTTCTCACTCGAATCGCCGAAGTCCGCGATCGCGTCGGTGCGTGTTTCGCTGCGCGGCTACGCGCCGGCCGCACGCTCGGTGGAGCGCGATGAAGACAGTCTCGTTTTCGTGCTCGAGAAGCTCGAGATGCGTAGCGGCACGGTGAAGGCAGACGGCAAGCCGGTCGCGAACGCCACGGTCGTAATGACAGGCGGCGAGTTCGTCACGAAGACGAGTGCAGAAGGCCGCTATGAGCTGCCGCTCTCGAAACGCGGCGGCGCGATCACGGTGCTGCATCCCGACTACGCCATCGACTCCGAAGCGTTCATGAATCCGAGCGAGACGGTGCTGCGCGCCAAGCTCGATCGCACACTGAAGAAGGGCACCGCAATCACAGGCAAAGTGGTGTCGAGCGACGGCAAGACGCCGGTTACAGGCGCGGCGATCATGGTCGACGGCTGGCCTCTCGCAACGTCCGCGGAAGATGGCTCGTTCACGATCACGCGCGCTCCGCTGAAGTGGAACACGCTCGTGGCGCGCAAGGATTCGTTGATGGCCACGCGCGTTGCGGGCAAAGACAACACCGCCGCGGCGACGCTGAAGCTCGAGAAGGCGGCGACGTTCTCGGGCCGCGTGATCGATGAGAAAACGAAGATGCCGGTCATCGGCGCCGACATCCGCCTCCTGCCGCGTGCCGGCGGACCAATGATGCGTCTCAGCGAAGGTCCGTCGTACTCCGCCTCCGCGGATGCGAAGGGCGGTTTCGCGATCGTCGCGCCTGCCGGCGGATACACGATCACCGTGATGCATCCCGCGTACGACAACGATTTCATCGATACGGAAGCACTCGCGGGTCAGACCGCATCGCGCGATCTCGCGTTGACGCCGCTGGCGCGCGTGAGCGGCATGGTCGTCGATGAAGCGAACAAACCGGTGGCCGCGGCGACGGTCGGATCGGAAGCAACCGGCGATCCGATCGCGGCAATGATGCGCGGCGGTCCGCGGCGATTCATGCGCGGCGACTCGCAGAGTGCGGCAAGCGGTCCGGACGGAAAGTTTTCTCTCCGCACGAACGGCGATCGGGAGCTCCGGATTCGCGCATCGAAGAAAGGCCTTCCCACCGGCAGGACGGAAGGGATGAAGCTCGCCGCGGGCGAGCGGAAGAACGGCGTGGTGATCGCGCTGCCGAGCGGCATTCTCGTCACCGGAAAAATCATGGACAGGGAAGGCAATGCGCTTTCCGGCGCGCTCGTGAATGCGAGTGAAACGCAGGGCCGCGGCAGCGATGGCGGCGGCGTGCGTCGCATGGTCGTGAACATCGGCGGCGGCGGAAGCAGTGACGACGAGTCGGTGCAGACCGCGAGCGACGGCACGTTCTCCATGCGCCTCAAGGAAGGTGTGTACGACTTCAACGCGAAGCGCGAAGGCTATTCAGCGAAGACGGTTCGCGCGACGACGGTGTCGCCGTCCGGCACGACGCCGATCGAGATTCGTCTCGATCCGGCGGTGCAGATCTCAGGACGCGTGACGCGCGGCGGTGTCGGCATCGAAGGCGTGTCTCTGTTCGTGTTCGGCATGCAGGGCAATCAAAGCAACGGGACGACGGCACCGGATGGTTCGTTCACGCTCGAAAATCTTTCCCCCGGCCAGGTCGGCGTCTTCCTCGGCAAGGAGTCCGATTTCATTCAGGAGCAGCGCACGCTCACCGCACCGGGACGCGATGTGCTGATCGAATTGCCTCCGGGCGGACGCGTGTCCGGACGCGTGATCGAGAAAGGCACGCGGCGTCCGGTGACGTCATTCGAAGCCGGCATCTCGCGCTCGCGCGGCGGCGGACCGATGGTGATGATGGGACCGCCGCAGACGAAGGCGTTCACGAATGATGATGGTTCGTTCGTGCTCGAGAATGTTCCGACGGGTTCCGCGACGCTCGTCGCGAACGCGCCGGGCTTCGTCAGCGGACGACTCAATCTCACGATCGAAGAAGGGAAGTCGATCGATGACGTCGTCGTCGAGCTCGACACCGGTGTGAAGCTCCTCGGCAAAGTGACGGGACCAAATGGCGCGGCACTCTCCGATGTCGTGGTGCGCATCGCGCCGTCGCCGAACGGCCAGTTCGCAATGCGCGGCGCCGACAAGATGGCGCGCACGGATTCGAACGGCGAGTATTCGATCGATGCATTGAGCGCAGGCGAAGAGACGGTCACGTTCACGCACGAGAAGTATCTGCAGACGTCGAAGCAGGTCACGCTGAAAGGTCGTGAGACGCGACTCGATGCGCAGCTCGAAGGCGGCACGCGCGTCACCGGCATGGTCGTGACGGAAGCAGGAGTGCCGGTTGCCGAAGCAGAGGTGCGCGCAACCGCACCGGGCGCAGGATTTCCCTCGAGCGCGGTGACGAATGCGAACGGCGTGTTCGAGTTCGAATCGCTCGCGCCCGCGCGCTATCGCTTCACCGCATCGCGCACCGGCTATTCGGATGGTGTCGTGGAGGATTACGACATCTCCGGCGGCGGCCAGATTCGCATCACGCTGAAAACCGGCGGCACGATCTACGGCCGCGTCACCGGTCTCACCGATCAGGAGCTCACGAATACGTTCGTGAGCGCGCGCAGCAGCAGTGGCTCGACACAAACGCCGGTGGAAGCGAGCGGCAGTTATCGTATCGAGGGCGCGCCGGTCGGCAATGTGTCGGTCACCGCAAACGTGCGCGGTCTCGTCGGCGCGGGACGTTCGACGTCGCCGCAAGTCGTGCAAGTTGCGGCTGGTGCTTCGGTCCAGGTCGACATCGCGTTCCGCACGGATGTTTCAGTCCGCGGACGCGTGACGCGCAATCGCGTTCCCCTCGGCAACGCGCAGGTGATGTTCATGCCGCGCACTGGCGGCTCGACGAGCTCCGCGACGACCGACGCCGCGGGCAACTACAGCATCACCGGTCTCGACGACGGCACGTACATGGTCAACGTGATGGACATGGAGCGTCTCGCCGCGTACAGCACGACGTTCGAGATGCGCGGCTCATCGACGTTCGACATCGACTACAACGTCGCAACGGTGCGCGGTCGCGTCGTCGATGCGGGCAACAATCGTCCGATCTCCGGCGTGAACGTGACGCTGCGCGCATCGTCGACCGTCGAATTGTTCCGCGGACGCGGTGCGCTCAGCGACGAGAACGGTGTGTTCGCACTCGACACGGTTCCGGCGGGTCAGTACACCGTGACCGCGAGTCTGTCCGGTTATGGCGCGGAGTCGAAGGACATCACGGTCGGCGAATCGAATGTCGACAATCTCGAGTTGCGTCTGATGCAAAGCGACGGCGTGACGCTGAAGGTCGTCGATGGTCGCGATGGGCGTCCGTTGCGCGCATCGGCAACGCTGTACGACGCGTCCGGACGAGAAGTGCAATCGGGTCAGCCGAGTTTCTTCAACGACACGTCGGCGAGCTCGATCAACATTCCGGCCGCGCCGGGACAGTACGTCGCGACGGTGTTCACGCAGAACTACGCGCCGGTGCATGTCTCCGTGAGTGCGCCGTCGACGCGTTCCATCGCATTGACTCCCGGTGGCCGCATCGAGATCGACTCGAAGCACAGTGAAACCGTGCGCGTGCAACTCATCGACGGCTTCGGCATCGCGTATCCGCGCATGGGACCGTTGCCGCGACGCTATTCGCTCATGCCGCGCGGCGTCACGCCACTCGAGCGCATCGCGCCGGGACGTTACACGTTGCAGTTACTCGCCGCGGATGACGTGACGGTGGTGGATCAGGTGCAGATCGTGGTCACAGAAGGTCAGACGACGAAAACCGAGATCTAACAAGTGGAGCGGCGGGCTCTTAGCCCGCCGGTTGTTTGATGATTCGGCGGGCTGAGAGCCCGCCGCTCCACTTGTTAGATCTCGGTTTTCGTCGTCTGACCTTCTGTGACTACGATTTGCGCCTGATCCACCACCGTCACATCATCTGCCGCGAGTAACTGCA
>JBQCJC010000600.1:0-6837 GCA_051953135.1 Thermoanaerobaculia bacterium
GTTAGATTCTGGCGGGGCGAATCCCAGCAGTACGCTAACGGCATCAAATGCGTGTTGCCGCCGATGTTTACCTGAATGGCGGCGTCCGGATTCGGTTTGTTATTGAGCCTGTACCACTCGCGCACGGTACGCGTGACGTATGCGCGTAATGTGTCGACGCGCACGACCTGATTCGGCGCTGAGGCGTTACAGCCGAGTCCTTCGAGAACGGCCTTGGTAAATACGCCATTGCCGTCGCTGTCATAGGCATAGCCGCCGGGCGCCGCCGCATAAAACACGGCTTGCCCGGCTACGTTTTTCATTCTCCTCTCGATCGTCGGCGGCAATTCAGAGGCGCCCGCGGAGCGACTGTCCGAAACGACGCGATCGCGACACGCATCGACAAACACCAGTGAGCGAGTGGTGTTCATCGCCACGATGTCGAGCAATTTGGCGACGGGGAGTGAAGTGGTGGGTTTGCGATAAATCGAGTCCGAACCGAGGATGTATTCGTTGCCGTTATGCATGAAGCCGTGCGTGGCAATCGACAGGATGAATATCCCGGTCTCGCCAGTGATCGCGGTTTGTGTTTTCAGTGCGCGAAGAATGTCGGCAGCGGTTGCGCCGCGAACGTCTGCGCCTGCATTTTTCAATTCTTCGAGACGCTGTCTTGACTCGGGTTTTGTGGGTTTGCCGGACAAGGCAAGTACGACGCGATTGGGCGGGACGAGGAACGTCCGGCGCTGGATCGAGAACGTGTAGGCGAGGTCCACTGCATCATCGACCGCGTATTTCACGTCCATGATTCCAGGCTGGCGGAAGTTCCGCGAGCCAATGAATAAGCCCGCGGATTCACTGTGCTCGAACTCCGCCGGCGTCGCGCTCACAAGCGGTTCGATCCGTCCCGCCGATCGTTCGGGACGCACCATCGACCGGAACTTCATCGCGGCGAAGCATGCGATTCCGAGAGCGAGGAGGAGAAGGACCCACTTTCTCATCTGCACAACAAGATAGACACGACGGGGCAAAAAGTGTGGCCGAGTCTCGTTTTAGTGTTTGAATTTCCTCGGCGCGATCGATTCATACACCACCTTTTCCAGCGACCATCCGCCGGTATTGATCACGCGGCGGCCGCGTGTGGGATCGGTGGTGAGGAGGAAGAGTTCTTCGAGGGCGGTGAGGGGTTTTGTGAATGTCGGGGTGCGGATGCCGTCCCATTCGAGGACGGAGGGGTTGGCGAGTGGTTCGTCGGTCGATAAGAGGAAGTACGTGTCGCTGCCGTAGGGAGGGAGGATTCGGAATCTCGATGCGTCGGGGAGTTTGATGGTGGTTTCGGGCGTGCGAATCGGGAATCGATTTTCGACGGAGCCGCTGTTGCGCAGTGGGTAAATGAGGAAACTCTTGCCGAGGCGGTCGATGACGAAGGCGTAGTAATAGCGCGTGGCGAGTTTGTCCGGTTGATCGGTTTTTAGCGCGACTCGGTAGTTTGCATTGCCGATCAGAGGCGATTTCGCGGCGCGGCCGGTCTCGTCTTGTACTGCGAGCCGATAAACCGGGCGTGATTGGGGCGGCGATTCGAGGTGATGCCACGCGTGAATGCGGCGCAGTTGAGCGACGGATTCGCGTAACCGCGATCGCACGTCGCGCGAGATCCATTCGCTGCGCGGCGGGAGCGAACCGCGATCGGTAGTTCGAACCAGCGGTCGCAGCCAGGCGTATTCAATGCGGTTGTTGATGTACCGGCCCGTGAGGATGTAATCGGCGTCGGTAGCGGATTGCACGGTATCGATGCCGGCAATGTTGTCGACGATGCTCGTTGTGGCGGGGAATTGCACGAAAAGCGACGCGCGCCGCGGGACCTGATTCATGTTTGTGAACGGCCGCACGCTGCCGTCATTCGTGAGTAATTCCCAATGAGTTTGGGTCCAGCGTAAGACGTGCGTTGGCGTCGCGGATTGTGGGTTCGTGATCCAGCGAATGCCGCGCGCGGTTGCGCCGCGTACGAATTTCTGTGCGGTCGATGACAGTGCGGCTGCGTTAAGAGTCGTATGCGGAACGTAAACGCGCATGGGTCGTGCCGGCGGCGAAGCCCAACTCGAGACTTCCAAAAGAGCTCCGGCAGTCACAATGCCATTCGCGCGTGCTTCACTGCTCGTGATCCCGAGTTTCGTGATCGTCACTGTCGCGGTTTTTGTGCGAAGCGTGGTGCCGAGCGATAGGCCGTGAATCCAGCCGCCCTGGAGAATGACGGTTCCATCCGTTTGGATTTTCTCTACAGCGATCATGGCGCGATCGAAGCGACGATCATTGCGTCCGCTGAATAATGGTCGTTGTCGTAATTCCGGGCGGCCGGCGATCAGCGGCTGTTGATCCGGCCGGTCCATCAGCGCCTTTGTCCGCGTGAACGTCGCTTCGGCGCTCTCGTGCGGAATTGCATCGCGGATCGAGCGAATGAGCGCCCAGCTGAACGCGCCGTGCATCTGACCGTTCTCGTCGCGCGTTTCATACGCCGAACCGAGATCCTGTGACGCAGCGAATACCAGCGCGCCGCGCGATTCGGGTCGCGGGCCGTAATTCACGCCGTCGCGAATATCGTCTGGTGCCGGAGCAATGTGTCGCGTCACGCCGCCAGTGGGTAGTCCGCGGAATGACGAGCCGCTGTGACAGTGATCGAGTATGAGCGTCAGTCGCGCACCGCGATCGAGAATCGCATTGAACGCACGACGTAACTCCTTATCGCGAATATCGGGTGCACCGCGCCGTGAGTCCGCCGGAATGAGCGATTCATCCATGTGATCGACCTCGTCCGACAGAGAATTCGGAACTTGTGCACCGTGCCCGGCGTAATAAAAGACGATCACGTCATCCTTCTGTGCGGGCTTCACGAGGTGCGTCTCGATTGCGTTCAGGATCGCCGCACGGGTGGCGTTCTGGTTCTTCAGTAAAACGACATTGCGCTCATTGAACCCATACAGGAGTTGCAGAATCGCGCTGAATGTCTCGGCGTCGCGTACTGAGCCGCGCAGATCATTCCAGCCGCGATCGACGCGCGGCGGAACGTGCATATTGCGCGGCAGGCTCGAGGCGGTGTAATCGTCGATGCCGACGATCAATGCACGTCGTGTCTGTGCGTTGGCAACGGAGGCCATGCACAGAATCAGTGCGATTAGCTTCAATCGCATGGCTTCAGCGACCTCGCTTCCTCTCTGGTAATTGCGCCGAAGGTCCACAATCCATTTTTCGGGTCGGTATACGCGGCGGCGCGAAATCGATGGTCATCGAGAAACGTCTGCACGCCCGAACGGCCGGGGGCGGCGTAATGCACGCGATCGACCATGCGCTGGTCTAACGGAACCAGCGATTCGACGACCAGGACATCGCAGGTATCGCCCATGGCATGTGCGCGAAAACTCCAGCGCGGCGAGCCATTGCGCTTGCACTCGCGCACGAATTGCCGGGCGGCGTCGATGCGAAGCGATTCCGGTGTGTCCGGGCGGCAGGCAGCAAGAATGACGACGCACAGAAAAATCCACCGATTCATAGTGGGCACCTCAGATTCGGCTGGCTGCGCGAAACAGTGGCGGACCGAAGCCCGCCACTGTGCGTCAGGTGGAATGAGAACGGCTTACGGCCACGTCGTCGGCGCGCAGATGGCGCGATCGTAAAGCGTGCGATCGACATCCATGCGCAGGCGCGACAGAAGCTCGGAGTAAATGTCGCCGGACGGATGGACACTGCTCCACGTCGTGCTGCTCGCGCTTCCGACAAACGGTACGAGACGCGACGCGCGTGACGGCGGCGACTGCAGGAGGTCGTAGTAGACCTCGTAGTGCTTGCCGACCTGCGGTGCTTCGTTGCTGCTGGACGCGGGCGGGATGAACGGCGGGAGATTGAGGACTGCGACTTCAATGACGCCGGAGTTGTCGGCCGTAAGGGTCATGCTGCGGCCCGGGCTGGCGTCGTGTTTGGTTTCGACGAATTTGATTCCGGTGCCGTTGACTTCAATGTCCGCACCGACCCACGCCGACACGGCCTGCACGTAAGCAGACGGGCTGCCGGTGCCGTCGAGACGCTTGAAATTCACCGGCGTGACGTTGGCGCCGAGTCGCGCAATGCTGTGCGTATAGAGCTCGCCGGTATTGAGCGTGAATCGCGCGGCCACAATGGGCGGGGGCACGTTGTCGAACACATCGGGATCGAGCGTGCAGCCGCTGCCGCAGATCTGCGAGAGACTCGCGATCCACGATGCATCGCCGCGTTCCGTCGAAGTCGCCGGGTAATTCGTCGTACCGCGACCGGCGCGCATGCTGAACGCCGGAAGATTGGCCGCGGACGATGATTCTTTCTCAATGGCGATATCGGAACCGTCGATGATCCATGCGCTGCCGTTGTCGACCGCATTGGCGAGCGACGCCAGTGCGGCGGTCGAGGTCTGGTCGGCATAGAGGAATTCGGCGATTTCGGGGTCATTGTCGGTGCAATCCCCGGTGCAATTGCCGGCGCGCGCCACAATGAGCGGTTTGTGCGCCTGCATGCCCGCGCCGTCGGACGTGTGATAGTGACCCGAATTCAGCAGCAGAACGGTCACTTGTGAGCCGTTCTCATTGGGAACGAAGGCCATCAGGCCCGTGAACAGGATCTTGACAAGAATGGTACTCAATTTGTTTCTCCTTTGCCGCGGAGGGGAACGGTGATGACGCATAGCCAATCACCTGAAATGCACCCCACCGCAATGCCGAGCTTTTCTCGGCTTCTTTCTCCTGGAGCATTTCGAGCTGCGCTTGTCTCAGTGCAGCTGTCACATCGTCTCCATGCGAGTAGTGACAATGGAGAGACACCATGAGGTCTCGAGTTGTGTCGTCGTTGACTTTCCAGAGCGTTCCGACGAAGCCCGGAACGTTAGCCGCAACAAATGGACGAACGAGCGGCGCCATCCCCTCGGGGCCGATCGTCAGGCCGCGCGCGAGTCCGCCGGCGCTGCTGCACGCGCTCAGAATTACGAGGCGCGTGTGCGGCAGGGATGGAATCCTCTTAAGCAACGTTTGCGCGTCTAACGTGTCCGTGCCGGCGAATACGAGAAAGGAATTGTTCTGATCGACGACGGCGTGTCCGGCGAAATGGAGGATGTCGCTTTTAGGTGCCTGTTGCAGGAACGCTTCGGCCGTAGCTTCGTCATCTGCTTTTACCACTGCATTTGGATAGTAGTCATCTTGAATGGTCTCGACTTCGTCTTTCGATCTTGGGAGTTTTGTCAGGCGAAGCGTTTCGAGGAAGTTCGTGTCTGTGGCGGGATTTCCAAATAGTGCGACCTGCGGCCGGCTCTTACGCAGCTCCGCGTTTCGTGAAGCGGCGTAGACGAATAACCGTACGCTGGGAGCGACCGAGATCGGCGCGTACTCGCTCAGATATTTGCCGCCATCTCGTTCGTCATAGAGCGCGTTGAACGGGAGGCCGAGCATCGGACCATCCGGCACGATGACCAATGGGAACGGTTTGGGATTGATCGCCAATGCCTGTTGCAGTGGAGCGCGCACGAGTTGTTCAAACGGCGCGGCGAGACCCCCTTCGAACTCCAGGCGATCTTCCTTGACGGCAGCGCTCTGTAGATCCCTGACCCACGTTTCAATGTCTTCGCGCCCGCGACTGAGCCGTACCGGCGGAACGCTCTTATCCTTCGAGAAGACGAACGCGTAAGTCCGTTTCTCCAGCACCATGTAATGAATGACGACCGCACCCTCGGGCAACGCCGCCTGCAACGTATCGAAGTCGGTCGTGATGCCGATGGGACGATATGCGGCCGGAACGTGCTGGGACGCGAGGAGATTAGAGAGCGGTTCGAATCCTCGCGCTTCCTCGCTGTAAGAGAACGCCTCGTCGTATTCGCCGGCCTCGATGTGGCGTTCGGCGAGCTCGCGATAGATGTGGCCGAACCGAGCGAAGTATTTACTGAACATGACTTCACCCGCGGCGAGATCCTGAGCCCTCAATAGCTCTTCTTCTTCGAGACGAATGAGGCGCAAGGCCTCGACGTCGTCTTCATTGCCGCCTTTCTCATCACCGGCACCGCGGCGAGTTTCTGCGCGTTCATGAAGCAGCTCGGCGCGCTCGGTACTGGAGTTGTTTGCCGCCAGCTTCAACACCTCGTTGTACGCCGCTAGCGCAGCAGGCCAGTCTTTTCGCAGGTGGGCAGCAGCGCCCTCCGCGCGGAGGAGATTGATTCTCGTCGCATTCCGGCGAATGGCGGGAATGCGCGGATCGGCCACGATCTGTTGCGCGCGCCGCAAATGCCGCTGGGCGGCCTCCGGCTGATTGAGCGCGAGCTCCGTTTCGGCAGTCGCGCGCAATGCGACGGCATAATTCACCGCGCTTTCGGGCGATTCGTCCCTAAGGCCGCGTTCCCATGCTGCTTCGAGGTTTGGCAGATACTCAAGCCGGTACGCGAGCGACACATCGTCGTGTTTAAGCTGCGATGCCAGTTTCGAGATCGTTCCAAGAATGGCGTGAGCATCCTTAAAATCCCAAACGTCGCGAAGGTTGCGAGCGGCCTGCAACGCGGTTTTGAATCCTGTCTGTGGATCGCCGAGGGCTCCCTGCAATGCACCATACTCGGCGAGTGCGCGTGCTCCGGCGCTGTTATCCCCGAGATCGCCGTAGAGTTTGAGCGCGGCTTTGTAATCGGTGATCGCTTTTGGACTCTGATTCAGGAGGACCAGAGCAAAAGCCCGCATCATCAGTGCTCGTGCATGTAAATAGGGATAACGCGCGAGCTGCGCTTCAAGGGCATCGATTCGTCGAATGGCCGGAAGCGTGCTGCCTATGCCTGCAACCTCACAAGCAGAGAGCCGGTCCTGCATATCA
>JBQCJC010000601.1:0-2376 GCA_051953135.1 Thermoanaerobaculia bacterium
GATCCGGGAAGACCTGATCCGCGCGCGTCAATGGAACCCTGTCACGTGTAAATTATAAATTGGTTCTTGTTACATTTCAATTTTTGTTTTATCGTGCATGCGTTACAACAAAACGTTTGGACGGAGGCAACCGACGCAAAATCGACCTGATACTCCGGGCCGTGGCAACGTCACGGAAGAAGAAGAGACCGTCAAAGTTCGCGGTGGAGCTCGGCCGGCGCCTGGAGGAACTGCGCCGGAGCCGAGGCCTGAACCAGAAGCAGGCCGCCGAGCGCATCGGGGCTCAACCGGCGCAAATGTCGCGCTACGAGAGCGGCGAAGTCGTCCCCGAGGCAGAAACGCTCGCGGCGATCGCCAAGGCGCTGGAAGCAAGCCTCGACGAACTGGTGCTCGGCCGCCCTCCTGCTGCCACCGAAGACGGCGTGCGCGATGTACGGCTACGCGAACGCATGCGCGAGCTGGAGAAAATCGATCCGAAGTTTCGCGAAGCAGCGATCACCGTCATCGATGCGCTCGTCGTGCAGGGCATTCACGAAGCGACGGCCGCGCGGCTTCAGGGCGGCGGAAACCGGTAGCTCCAGAGGCCCGAGCACGTCGCGCTCCGTCGGCCGTCGCTACACTCCCCTACTCGTGCCGCGGGGCGGCGCCCTCAAGTCGGCCGGGAGGCGGAGGACTTGACGGCGGCGGCACGCGGCACGACCTTCTTGCGCGATGGCCGACGGCGTTGTTCGCGCGCAATTGTCCTAATCCTTACATCGTTATACTGGAGGTAAGGGGATGCACGTGATGCCAACCTCGACTCTGACGAGCAAAGGCCAGACGACGGTACCGAAGGAAGTTCGCGAAGCGCTCGATCTCGACGTCGGCGACAAGCTGACGTGGGAGATCCGCGGCGGCAAAGTTGCCGTCACGACTGAGCGACCATCGCTGCTCGACTTTGAAGGCTTTATCAAGAACAGCTCGGGCGATGTGGTCGCCGAGATCGCCGAAGCGCGCAAACGCCGAGGTCGAGTCTGAAGCGCCACGTCGTGGTCGACGCGAACGTCCTCGTTTCGTTCTTCGTCGAGCGAAACGAGAAACAACGCGTCGCCGGAAAAACGCTGCTGCTGAGCGCCGAAGAAGGCGAAATTGTTGCCGTGGTCCCGCAATTTGCCCTCTTCGAGATCGCCTACGTTCTCGACAGCTTCTACAAGGTTCCGTTGCCCAAGATCGCCGACGCGATTCGCGCGACTCTCACCTATCCCGGCGTGATCGTCACCGACGATTGTTCGTGGCAACGCGTTCTCGACCAGTGGCCCGAACCGCTAGCCTCGATCACCGATGCCGCCATCGTCGCCGTCGCTCTCGCGAACAAATACGACTCGGTGGCCACATTCGACCAGAAGTTGATCCGACGAATGAAGGGACTCGGCGTCGAATCGTACTGGTGACGCGCGCCATGTCTTTACGCTTTTGCATCGCGGGCGGCCCAATGGATCGTATGCCGGTACGACACGCGGAGAATCCAATCCAGAGTAACACCAACCACCGACGTGCAGATAATTGCTAGAAACATCGCTGGAATGTTGAACGTCACGCGTGCAGAATCCAAGTAATTGCCGATGCCACGCTCGGCACCGAGGTATTCGCTGGCAATTGACATTGTAAACGCTATCGCCAGCGTAACGCGTAACGGTCCGAGCAAGGAGCCGAAGCTCCCGGGAATAGCAACACCGCTATAGTAGGCCCACGTCGACCATGTTAGTTGATGCCGCAGTAGTGTCCACTCGCGGGGCAGGGCACGATACGCTTCGTGAAACGGCGCCACAAAAAACGTGGCCGCGGAGAGGACTACCACAAGTAGCCGAGCGGACTCGCTGAATCCAAACCAAATTACGAATAGCGGCATGACCGCAATCACGGGCACGGCGCGGGCACCAGCGAATTGCTGATCCATGCCGGCTTCGATTCGTAATAGCACAAACAGGAAGTGCGCACCGCAAGCTACAAATAAACCCAGAGCGAAACCGCCAACGGCACGGACGGTGGTGGTGAGGACTCCGGCGATAAGACGTTCACTAAGGGATTCAACAACCTCCCGCAATGGAGGCAAATATAACGGCGAAACCAAGCCTGTAACCGTAACGAGATGCCACATCAGCAATGTAATCGCGACGCCCAATACTAATTTCATGTCGTGACACCGACAATTGTGCGGCCACTAACGACAAAGCGAAACTCCGGCCCGCCAATCCATCGTCTGAGTTGGTCTTCATGCGCGATTGCCCAGGTCATTCTGGACGGCCGTGAGCGCTTAAGGAAAGCACCGACCAACGGTTTCTGAACGTCAGCGATCGACGAGTAGAACTCGTCGAGTAGTAATAATACCGGGTCACG
>JBQCJC010000602.1:0-3699 GCA_051953135.1 Thermoanaerobaculia bacterium
CAGCATCTGCGGCACGTCGCCGAAGGGCTGCAGCGATTGCACGACCACGCCCTTCAGCATCTGCGGCACGACGCCAAAGGTCTGCACGGATTGCACGAACATTCCGTTCAGCATCTGCGGAACCACGCCCGTGCAGCCGCCGCAACGCGGACTCACGCAGGAGCACATCAAGCAACTGCGCGGTCATCTGCAGGCGCAGCTCGAAGCGCTCGATCACGCCGAGAAAGCGTTGCTGCCTCAGAGCGACGCGGACATCGACGCGCGCGAGAAAGAGCTGCACGCCGAGCTCGAGAAACTGCGCAGCCATCGTGAATCACTCAAGAAATCCGAATGATCTCGTGGACCGAACGACGCTTCAGCTCCAGCCCGGAGCTGGAGTTGAAGCGCCTCGATGAACTCTCGCCCGCGCAACGCGCGCCGTTCGCGGAGCTTGCTCGCGATCCCGAGTTCTACGGGCTGCTCGTGCCACGCGATCCCGCGGAGTCGGTGAAATCGGTGTCGGCGCAAACAGCGTCGCTCGTTCGCACGCTCGCGCGGCCGCAACGCATCGAGTTCCCCGATGATGCGTATCGCGACGACGTCATCGATCTCGTCCTCGATGGCATTCTCGCAATCGAGCACGACGATCGCTTCGTCAGCGGCGCCGATGCGTATCGACTCTTCTTCGATGCGCCATCACACGCGAATGATTCGCTGTCGATCGAAGCATTGCGTCACGCCGAAGCGTTGCTGACGCGCGACATCCCGACACTCACGACCGCGCTCTACACGTACAACCGATTGCCGCGCACGCGCGCATGGCAATCGCGCTTCCCCGATCGCGAAGCCGTGCGAAATCATTTGGGATCCCATCCATTGTTAGACCGCCATTGGATCGAGTCGGGCGCGAACACTGGCTGGATCTCGTGGCGTCCGCGCGAGCGCAATCACGACGCGAGCAGCATCACGTGGAAGTTGTACGTGAGTCCGCGGCCGGAGCACGTGCGCGATGCGTTTCATGCGCTCGTGCGCGTGCTGGCGGAACGCGGCGGCGCGCCGATGAAAATTGGTCAGGACGCGGCGGGGCTCCTGCGTCCTGACAAGCTCGTCACGTACTTTACGTCGCGCGAGGAGCTCGACGCCGTCGCGTCGTCGCTGCGCGAATCGTTGCGCGACATCCCCGCGCACGGCGTTCCGTTCAGCGCGCCGATCGATGACCGCGGCATGTTGTCGTGGGGCGCCGATCCTCCCGATTCCGAACGCGCGTTGAAATGGCTCGATCGCGAGTCGTGGCGTCTGTGGGTCGCGAAGTCGCTCGCGTCGGCGTTGTCGATCGCGAAGAACGCGACGTCGAATTCGATCACGCCGTGGCAGTTCGCGATCGAACGCGTGCGTCGTCGCGGCGTCGACGTTGCGACGTGGGCACCGACGGGCGCACTCTGGAGCGCGGCATGAACATCAACGATCCGCTCGTGCTGCGCAACGACGTCGTGCTCGTGCCGGTGATGGAACTGCCGCCGGACGTGCGCGCGAAAATCGATTTCGACGAGGGCGATTACACCGTGTCGCGATTGCACGGCCGTGCGCCGTCGCAAATCATCGATCCCGAAACCGCGTCGCTGCTGCAGCTCTTTCGCGAGCCGACGACGATCGTCGATGCGGTGATCCGCAACAGTCGTCAGCTCGCGAAGGATCCGCACACCTGGCTCGACGAGTTGCTCCCATTCCTCGGCATGTTTCTGCAGAACGGCGTGCTGGTTGCGAATGCGGAACGCGAATCGAGTGAGCTGAAACCGCTGCTCGCGGCCGGCACCCACATCGATGGATGGGAATCCATTCATTGCGTGAGCCTGATGGAAGACAGCGAGATTCATCGCGTGCGTCGCGATGGCGTCGATGCCGCGCTGAAGATCTCGCGGCCACAACGCGTTTTCGAAGATTCGGTCTTCGCCAACGAAGCATTCGTGCTCGCGCATCTCGACGGTCGCGGCACCGCGCCGCGCTTGTTTGCATCGGGCTCACACGAGGGCCGGCCATATCTCATCCTCGAATGGTGCAGCGGCTCGGACTCCGGCATCGCGACGCAGTACGCGCGACACGATCGCACGGCGTTGTTCGCGATTTGCGTGAAGATCGCCGAGGCGTATGCAGAGTTGCATGCTTGCGATGTGGTGCATGCCGATGTGCATCCGCGCAACGTGATGATCGATGGCTCCGACGTGCGCGTGATCGAGTTCGGTCTTGCACGCGTGATGAATTCCGATCGTGTGCTCATGCCCCGCGGCGGCATGTACTACTTCTTCGAACCCGAATATCTCGCGTCGCTCTACGGTCCTGCGCAACTCCCCGCATCATTCGCAGGCGAACAGTACGCGCTCGCGGCGATGGTGTATCTCATCCTCACTGGCAAGCACTATCTCGAGTTTCGTTTCGATCGCGAGGAGATGATTCGACAGTCGCGATTCGATGCGCCGCTGCCGTTCGCCGCGCGCGGTGTTGCGCCGTGGCCCGAGGTTGAAACGATTTTGCAGCGCGCGTTGTCGAAAGATCCCGCATCGCGATTCGCGAGCGTTCGCGAATTCGTCGACGCCTTGCGCGCCGTTCGCTACGACGTTCCGGCGATTGCGACGGCACTCATCGACGAAGAGCTTGCGTCGCTCGACTATCCGTTCGCGCCGCATGCATCGGTGAACTACGGCGCCGCGGGTGCGGCTCTCGGCGTGTTGCGCATCGCGGAAGCGCGCGGCGATGCACGACTGCTTGCGGATGCCGAGGTTTGGCAGACGCGCGCGGCGCGATGCGTGGGGGATCGCAGCGGCTGGTACAACGAAGACGATGACGTGCCGGAAACGATGATCGGACCGATCTCGCCGTATCACACCGCCGCGGGATTGCACGCGGTCGCGGCGATGATCGCGTGGTCGCGCGCGGACGGCACCGCGCACAAACGTGCGATTCGCAACTTCGTCCACGCGTCATCGCAACCATGCGAGCAAATCGATCTCACCCTCGGACGATTCGGCTCGTTACTCGCCGCCGCGTTAATCTTCACCGACGAACTGCGCGCGTTCGGCGACGCGACGATGCGCGAGTTGTGGTCGAAGCTCGATGCGATGCTGCCGATCGCACAACAACCACGTGAAACGTATCTCGGTGTCGCGCACGGATGGAGCGGATATCTCTACGCGACGCTGCGCTGGTGCATGGCCTCGTCGTGCGCTCTGCCGAACACGCTCATCGCGAGACTCGAACAACTCGCCGCGTTGCGTGTGAAACGCGGTCGCGGTGCATGGTGGCCGCGCACGATCGCGGGCACGATGCACGACATGATGCCCGGCTGGTGCAACGGCGCGGCGGGCCACGTCTTCACGTTCACCGCGGCATTCGATGCGACGCGCGATGCACGCTGGCTCGACATCGCGCGCGACGCCGCATGGAACGCGTGGGAAGAACCGATTCATCACGCGGATCTCTGCTGCGGCTCCGCGGGACGCGCATACGCGCTACTCAACTTTTATCGACACACGGGCGAGCACGAATGGCTCGCGCGTGCGACAGAGCTCGCAAATCACGCGGCAGCGAAGGCACGAGAGACGGCATCGCGAGCGCACGCATTGTGGAAGGGCGAGTTGGGAGTGGCGGTGTTGCTCGCGGAATTGAGCACGCCTGAAGACGCGCGCATGCCGTTGTTCGAGTAAGTGGAGGGGGGGGGGGGGGGGG
>JBQCJC010000603.1:0-2147 GCA_051953135.1 Thermoanaerobaculia bacterium
AACAGCAGCTGCGCGAATGCTCCGACCGACGGCAGCATCGTCGTGAAGTACGAAGGTGCCACCAGCGGATGCCGTGACACGAACACGACTCCTTGCCAGAAGGGCGAAGCGATCAACTTCCGCATCAGCACGATCGGCTACTCGATGCAGACGTGCGACAACGTCTCCTGGAACTTCGGCGACAACACGACGTCGACGTCGCGCACGCCTTCCAAGACGTATCCGACGTCCGCGACCGCGGGCTCGTATCACGTCGTGGTCACGGTCTCGAACACGAACGGCCAGGCCACTGGTGATTTCACGGTTCCGTTCACCGCGGCCAGTGCCGAGCCGGCACCGCAGCTCACGTTTGAGAGCTTCCCGACGACCGGACAGACCAATAAGAGCATCACGTTCAAGGTCAACTCGAACCTGAGCGCGACTGGTTGGGTCTGGAACTTTGGCGACACCGGTAACATCGGCACCAACGCGTCGCAGATCGGTACGTCGAACACCATGACGCACACGTTCACGACGAAGGGCAACTACAAGGTCTCTGTCTCGGCGCGTAACGCTGCAGGACAGCCGACTGATCAGGTAGGCTCGGTGCTTTCGCCGACGATCGTGATCGCCGAAGCTCCGGCGATTCCGACATACAAGTACCTGCTGCCGGTCGTGACGCACATCGGTGGTCAGAACAACAGCTCGTGGCGCACGGACGTGCAGGTGTATTCGCAGGATCCGACGGTTTCGCCGTCGAAGCCGCTCACGATGTCGGCGGTTCTGCGTGACATGACGCGCACGCTCGAAATCCCGAGCTCGACATACATCTACGAAGACTTCATGCGCGTCTTCACGACGGGCAACGACTCTGGTCCGGTGGTCATCACCGTTCAGAGCCAGTACGCTCCGCAGATCTGGACGCGCACGTACAACGTGACCGAGGCTGGTACGTTCGGTCAGTTCATCCCGGCGATTCGCAGCGACGAAGCTGGTGCCGGCAGCGCGTTCGGTTCCGGCAAGTACTTCATCGCCGGCCTCCGTCATAACGATCGCTATCGCACAAACCTCGGTTTCGTGAACCCGAACCCGTCGTCGGTGAACGCCCTCATCAAGGTCTTCAACGATCACGGTGAGTCCCTCGGCTCGTTTACTCGTCCGCTCGGTTCGTTCCAGCTCGATCAGTTCGCGATCACCGCTGCTCTGCCGAGCTTGCCGAAGGATCGTCCGTTCAGCGTCGAGATCTCGGTACCGGAAGGTCAGTGGCTGATTGCATACGCTTCGCTGATTGACGGTGGCTCGAATGATCCGGTCTTCGTCCAGGCGGGTCGCGAGAGCGACCTCAAGTCCGAGGACTACCGCACGTTGATGGTGCCGGGCGTCGGTCACACCGGTGCATGGCGTAGTGACGCGACCGTGTTCAACGCGAACGGTCGTCAGGTGAACGTCGATCTCACGTACTACGACGGCACCGGCGCGAAGAAGGGCGAAGCGCTCAACGTCCCGATCAAGGGCGGCGAGTTCCTGCAGTACGACGACCTGATCAAACAGGGCGTCTTCGGCAGCGTGGATGATTCGGTCGGCACGATGCGGATTGCTGTGACTCCCGCGTTCTCCGAAGAGTTGTTCCCGCTCGCATTTGCGCGCACCTACAACGATGACGGCAGCGGCCGCACGTTCGGCCAGGGCATCAGCGGATTCGCCGCGGCTCGTGCGAACGTCAAGGCCAACAAGCCGGCCCTCATCCCGGCGGTTCGCGACAACTCGCGCTTCTACACGAACATCGGTCTCACCAACACGACCGGCTCGCCGGTCACTGCGACGGTGAAGTTGCTCGATCCGGCGACGGGACTCGAAGTGCTGTCTCGTACGTACGAACTGAGCGCTTACCAGAGCGTCGTTGGTGAGTTCAAGCTCGAAGGACGCGACAATGCGTCCCTCAAGGTCGAAGCGAATGGCAGCATCTGGGCATTCGCATCGATCATCGATCGCAATACCAAGGATCCGGAGTACGTGGCGGCAACCCCGCTTCCGTAAGACCGCTTCTGTGGGTCCCCTGAAGTGGGGGGGGGGGGGGGGCCCGGGCGCGGGGTCGGGGGCGCCGCGGGGGGGGGTGCCCCGACACGGGAATCAGCTGCCAACTCCGGTCATGTTGAGTTGATGTGGGG
>JBQCJC010000604.1:0-2756 GCA_051953135.1 Thermoanaerobaculia bacterium
GCGCGACCTGGTGGCGCGGCACGAGCAGTCATCAGCGATGCGGAATGGTGCGATGGATCTTCGGCGGCACATACGTACCGGCCAGTGCAGTACCTTCCGGTCCATAGACGCGGAACAGCAGGCTGAATGACCCCTTGGGAACAGGGAGCCAGTTCGCAATGACCGTATTATCCGGCTGGTCTGCCTGAACATAAATCGTGACGGAGCCGTCGTCCGCGGTAATCAGCCCGGGCGTGTAAGACGCGACGACGTATTTATCGAGCGCGTTAGGGACAAGCTCGACATACTCCGGCGTGTAAGCAGTCAATGACCAGAAGCGTTGATATTCGGGCAGCTGTTCCTTGGAGAACTCAATGGTGTATCCGAAACTGCCGCCGTCTAACGGTAATCCGCTGGCGTCTACAAACGCATTCGCATAATAAGCGGCCGTACGGTCATTTCCGACCTGAATATATTCGGTCAATGCCGCGCGATCGAGATAATTCGTTCCCCAGTGACCGATATTGTCGAAATGAATCCAGTTCGTCGCGCCGCGATGGGACTGCCAGCGATTGATGATTGCGGCGAACGCTGCCTGTGCGCCGCGAATGATTTCGGCGAGCGGCAGCGAGTCATGATCGACGACGTCTTTTGCTTTTGAGAACGCCTCGTCGAATCGCTTCATGAGCACGCGATCGTCTTTCGAAATCGGCTGCGTCATTGGCGATGCCATCGCTTCCTGTAGCGTCGTCAAGAACGCTTCAGGCGCAGTCGCGAGACCTTCGTCGGCCATGAGTTTTACAGACGGTGCGAAGAGAAACAATGGCAGGACGAGCGTGCGGCCGGATACGTTGTTCGGATCGTAATTCGAGAGGGTCTGTAAGGCGAGGTTGGAGCGAAATTCATTCGCGGCGTTGATTAAATCCTCGCCACTGGAAGAGTATTTGTCGATGCGAATTGCGATTGTAGTGAAGGTATACGGCAGCTCCACAGAGATTACGCCTTGCGGGAGAGTGCCATTAAAGCCGGGCGCAACGAACGCATAGACGCCGCCGTTTGTCGGCGCATTCGATGACAGTGTCGTCGAGAAGATGTTGCCGTAGACATCCAACTGCAGGATTGAATATTTGTTTTGATATGCGGGGATGGTGAGGATTACCGGCTCGTTCGCAACGTCCAGGAACGCCTCGGCGTAAATCGTGTCGTCATTGATCGCGACGACGACCTTGTACTCTGGTCCCATGCCGAGGGGGCCGGTCAGGCGATTGGCGATATGTTGCCCGGCGCCTTCCCTCTGACTGTTTTCACTGTTAATTTGAAATTGTGTCCATGTAAAGAAGCGAGGGTAAAAACGCACGGTGTATTCATATGCGACTGCATAGCCGTCCTGATGACTCATCGCTCAAACTCCTTCCTACTCGCAGACGGGTGCGCGGGGGTATGGGTGGCGTTATGTGGGGATGGATTTGACGATGTATTGTCTTCCTTTGCTCCTGCCAGTGCAACATGGTGAATAATCGTGCGCACAGGAGATGACGCATGAAGATGAACGAGATGTTTCTCGCACAACTCGATCGTGAAATTGCCGCGACGCGTCAAGCGGTCGAGCGCGTGCCGGATGGGAAGGACGGCTGGAAGCCGCATCCGAAATCAATGGAGCTCGGCTACCTCACGACACTCGTTGCGACGATGTTCGGCTGGATCGCGATGATGATCGACAGCGAGTTTCTCGATCTCGGCACCGGCAACCGTCCGGCAGCGGAGAACGCCGCGCAGCGCCTGGCGTTGCTCGACAAGTCAGTCGCGGATGCGCGTCGCGCGTTATCGAATACCACCGACGAGCACTTGATGAAGCCGTGGCAGTTGCGCATGAAGGACACGGTGCTCGATGAGAAGCCGCGTTATGTGATGATCGCCGACACGTTCTCGCATCTCGCGCATCATCGCGGTCAGTTGAGCGTTTACCTGCGACTCAATGAACAGCCGGTCCCGTCGATTTATGGACCGACGGCGGATGAAGGCTGGAAGGGCTGAGCGAGTGCGGCGTCAATGTCGTCCGTATTGACGATCGTTGCATATTCGCCCTGAAGGTTGGCCAGAGACATCGCGTGCACATCGTCGGCCGATCGCCACTGACCGTTGAAGTCATCACGACCGAACGTGGCGGTGGCGTCGGCCACGACGAATGTGCGGAAGCCGAGGTTGCCAGCCATGCGCGCGGTGGCCTCGACGGAATTGTTCGTAATGACGCCGGTGAGGACGAGCGCGTCGATCTTCGACGCGCGTAATTGCGCTTCGAGTGTGGTTCCAATGAACGCACTGTTTGTCGATTTCTCGACAATCGTCTCGCCTGGCAGCGGTTGGACTTCCGGCTTGAACTCGAATCCCGGCTGACCGGGTCTGTAGGTGGACTGCGGTTCGCGCGATGCGTGACGCACATGCACGATCGGCCAGTCGCGCAAGCGCCACAATGCAAGCAGCCGTGCGATGTTGATCTCCGCCGCGGGATTGTTGCGATCGCGTCCCCATGAAGGATCGTCAATCGCGTTCTGTACGTCGATGATCAGTAAAGCCGGAGACGGCATGGCGAATCAGTATCCAACAAGAGTCAACTTCCGGAATTGCTACTTGGCCGGAAAGAAAGATGGCCGTACATTCAGGATCAGCGATGTACGAGTGTTCCTTCTGCGGCGTCTCGCATTCGCGCGTGGCGAAAGGTCCGGATGTTTGCATCTGCGAAACGTGCCTCGATCACGTAGAACAGAGCGATGGCAGTG
>JBQCJC010000605.1:0-10137 GCA_051953135.1 Thermoanaerobaculia bacterium
CCCCTCAAACGTGCGCGTCTCCCAAGTCCGCCACTTGGGCAGGCACTTCAAAGATCGTTACTTCGACGCCGGGGTAGCCGGGGCCGATTTCGCTGGAGCGCTCGTCTCGGCGCCGCTCATGACGGACGAACGAGGACGAGCCTGAAGAACCGCGAGCGCCATCGAGGTAACGACGAACGCGATGAAGAATCCCGTCGTGAGCTTGTGCAGAAGCGTGGTCGCGCCGCGCGCGCCGAACGCTGTCTGCGAACCGCCGCCACCGAATGCGCCCGCGAGATCCGCGCCCTTGCCCTGCTGGACCAGGACCACGAGGATCAGGAACAGGCTGATGATGACGTGCAGAATGATAAGCAATACGATCATGGACTCTCCGGTGTTGCCAGACCGCTAACCGGTCAGGGGTGCGGATTGTTCCCACAAAGGCGGGGTTCGTCAAGACCTAAGTGGAACAGCACTTACATCCCCGCGTGAATCGCCAGAAACTTGCGCGAATCGAGACTCGCCCCACCGACGAGAAATCCGTCGATCGTTCCCTTCTCGACGAGATCCGGGGTGTTGTCCGGCGTGACGCTCCCTCCGTAAAGAATCGAGGCCTGCGCGAATTTCGCGGGCCAGAAGCGCTCGAGCGCGTGTCGAATGTCGAGAATCGTTTCCGCGACCATCGCACCACTCGCGTTGCGTCCCGTGCCGATCGCCCAGATCGGCTCGTACGCGAGAATCACTTCGTCCGCGGTCTCGAGCTCCGGCACCGCCGTCGCTTTGATCTGATCCGCGAGAAACCGCGCGACCTGATTGGCCTCGCGCACACGAAGGTCTTCGCCGATGCAAAGCACCGGCTTCAGTCCTTTCGAGATTGCGAGCGAGAGTTTGCGCGCGATGAGCGCGTCGGTCTCGCTGAAAAGATTGCGACGCTCGGAGTGGCCGAGGAGGACGTAGTCGGCGCCGCAGTCACGGAGCATGGATGGAGCAACTTCACCGGTGAATGCACCCGATTCGTGATCGCTGCAGTTCTGCGCGGCGACACACATTCCTTCGCCGCAGCCCGAGACGTGTTTGAGATACGGAAACGGTGGCGCGACCACGAGCGTCACATCGCGCGGATCCGCACCGCCGACATTCGCGAGATACGACTCCACGCCCTCGGGCGGAAGGTTCATCTTCCAGTTCGCGATGAGATAGCGCTTTGCCATTTCACGCAGTGTATCGATTTTTTCCGGAGCGCTTCGACAGATACAGCTTCTCGTCCGCGCGACGCACGAGATCGTTCGCCGTCGCATCGTCGCGACTGAACTCCGCCAGTCCGATCGATACCGAACATTGAATCGCGCCTTCCTCGTCCGTGGGCACGGTCAGTGCCGCAACACGTTTCAGAATGCGCTCGGCTACCGCGATTGCGCCGTGACTGTCGGTGTGCGGAAGGATGATCGCGAACTCATCACCGCCGAATCGCGCGAGCACATCCGTCGGACGCAACGTCTCGCGCACGACGCCGCACAACTCCGACAACACGACGTCGCCGATCACGTGACCGAAGCCATCGTTGATTTGCTTGAACTCGTCGATGTCGAAGAGCAGCAGCGAGAGCGGCACGCTGAACGTGGGGGCGCGCTCGATCTCCTGCGGCAACTGCCGCCGGAAGTAGCGCTTGTTCCAGATGCCGGTGAGATCGTCCGTGTCGGCGAGATTTGAGATCTTCTCGCGCGCACGAATCATGTCGAGCAGCATCGACACCTGCGTCGAGAAGATCGCCAGAATCTGCCGCTCGCCTTCGTCGAAATCGCGATCGGCGCGCACGAGCAACACCAGTCCCGAGGCGCGCCGTCCCTGCTCGAGCAAAGTCGCGGCGTGATACGTGAGTCCCGCGTTGCTGCCTTGCGGGAGATCGTGCGTCTCCGCGTTCACGAGCACTTCCGTCGTTTCGAACGAGACCGGAATCAGCGACTCGAGCGTGCGCCGGATCTTCGCGATCAACGCGTCGCTCACGAGTGCATCCGCGCCGTGGCGCGTGCTGACGTAGAGATCGAGGTTCTGCTCGATCATCACGCCGACGCCGGCGTCGAACGGAATGCAGCGATGCAACGTCGAGAACGCGCGGGCGAAAAGATCGCCCACCGATTCACTGCGCACGACGCGCGACGTCAGCTCCTGGATCAGCGATAACAGATCACTGAGCTGGCGATGCTCTGCACGAAGACGTGCGAGCTCGTCCCGATTCTCGACTTCACCCATCCCTCGAACCCTTTCGAATTGTAAGGGACGTCGCGGATTCGAGAGCCCGCCCCTCCACTACAATGCGCCCGTGTTGATCGAGGCGGAGGCGATTCCCTACAGTCCGGCGCAGCTCCGCGGCGAGCGTCTGCTCGTCTTCGCGCCGCATCCGGACGATGAAGTGATCGGTTGTGGTGGTCTCATCGCGCAACACCGGCGCGAGGGACGCGCCGTGCGCGTGATCGTTGCGACCGACGGCTCGGGCGCCGGCGAGGCCGCGCTGCGCGAGGAAGAATCGCGTCGCGGTCTCGACAAGATCGATCCGGCGATTGAACTGGAGTTCCTTCGCTTCCCCGATCGCAACCTCGGCGACGACGCGTTGCCGCGCATTCGCGAAGAGCTCGTCGCGTTTCGCCCCGATCTCGTGCTGGTGCCGAGTCCTGTCGAGATTCATCCGGATCATTTGACACTCGCACGTCTGGTGATTGAGACGATTCAGCGCGACGAAACGCTCTTCGCCGAGCTCGGTACCGCACGCGTTGCGTTCTACGAAGTGAGCCAGCCGCTGCGGCCGAACGCAATCGTCGACATCACCGACGTCGCCGAAACCAAGTATGCCGCGATCGCGGAGCATGCGTCGCAACTCGCATACCGCGATTACCTCGCGTACGCACGCGGGTTGAACGCGTATCGCACGATGACGCTGCCGGCGGAGTGCAAAGCGGCCGAGGCGTATTGGGTGATTGAGATTGGTGCGTTGCGCACCACGGCGCTTTCAGAGCTGCGCGCGAGAATCGGAACGTCGTCGCGCATCGATGTGATCAAGGAAACGCTGCCGGTCAGCGTGGTGATGCGGACGAAGGATCGTCCCGCGTTGCTCGCGGAGGCGGTGGCGTCGGTTCGCGCGTCGCAGTATCCGTGCGAGATTGTGATCGTGAACGACGGCGGTGCGGCGATCGATGCATCGCTCGCGGACGTGGTCGTGAATCACGAGCAGTCGCGCGGACGTTCCGAAGCCGCGAACGCCGGCGTGCGCGCGGCGAAGAATGCATTCGTCACGTTTCTCGATGATGATGATCTGCACTATCCCGAACATCTGCCAACGCTCGCGAATGCAGCGAAGTCGTCGACGCATGCAGCGTGGTACACGGACGCGGTGTCGGCGTTCCTGCGTCCGAGCGAGAGCGGCGCGTACGAGACGCACAACCGCATGCGCATCTACGCGCAGGATTTCGATCGCGAGCTGTTGCTGATCGACAACTACATCCCGCTGCCAACGCTGCTCGTCCAACGCGAAACGTTCCTCGACCTCGGCGGCTTCGATCCCGCGTTCGATCTCTTCGAAGACTGGGACTTTTTGATCCGACTCTCGCAGCGCGGCGACTTTCTGCGCATTCCGCGCGTGACGTGCGAGATCCGGCATTTCGAAGGCGGCTCGTCGGTGGTGCTGTCGTCACCCGAAGGCTCGCAACGTTTCCGCGATGCGAAGCTCGCGATCTGGAAGAAGCATGCGGCGCGCATCGACAACGACGTGATCGCGGATGTGTACGAGCGGCAGAAGAAGCGCGTGAATGCGCTCTACTCCGATGCGCTGATCGCGAAAGGCAATGTCTCGGCGAAGGAACATGAAGTGTCGCGGCTCGAGCGCGAGAAGCAGCAACTCATCGCACAGAACGGCGAGAACGCGAATCTCATCAACGGCTACGCGCTGCGCGTGCGTGAGCTCGAGGGCACGGTGAGCGCGTTCTCGACGATGGCCGGCGGCGCACAAGCGCGCGTGCTGCAGCTCGAGCGCGAGAACGATTCATTGCGAATGCAACTCGAATCGATCACGCGCGAAGTCGATGGCTTGCGCCGCGCGAACATCGAAACGCACGAGGCACTCGAACGCACGCGCGTCGAAGTGAATCGCCTCAACGGTGTGCTGAATCTGATCTTCAGCAGCAAGACGTGGAAGTTGCACAAGCTCGTCGAGAAGTTGCGAGGGCGTGGATGACTCGCGTGATGCTCGTCTGTCCCGAGCCCCTCGGCCACGGGCAGCCGGCGGGAATCGGAATTCGCTTCACCGAGATCGCGCGCGTGCTGCGCGGCGATGGTCACGCGATCACCGTGCTCTCGCCGGACGCCGGCAAACTCGAAGGCTGCGACGCGGATTACATCAATCCCGACACGCTGCTCGCGACGAGCAATGCTTCCGATGTCGCGATCGTGCAAGGCCACGTCGCGAACGCATTCTTTCTGCAAGCCAATGCGATTCCGACCGTCGTCGATTTGTACGATCCGTACATCATCGAGAATCTGCATTACTACGCGGAGCGCGGCGCCGAAGTCTTTCAGCACGATCACTTCACGCTGATCAATTCACTGCTGCGCGGCGACTATTTTCTCTGCGCGTCCGAAGCGCAGCGACAGTTCTACCTCGGCCTGCTGCTCGCGTGCGGTCGATTGAATCCCATGCTTTTCGAGAGCGATCCTGAATTGAATTCGCTGATCGGCATCGCGCCGTTCGGCGTGCATCCGCCGCGCGCGACGCAATCGCGCAATCTCGATGCACCGTCGATTCTCTTCGGCGGCATTTACGATTGGTACGACCCGGTGATGGCGATCGATGCCGTTGCGATCGCGCGCCAGTCGATTCCAAACGCAACGCTCACGTTCACGCATCATCCGAATCCCGAGCTCACACCGCAGGGCAAGCTCGCGGAAGCGATGCAACACGCGAACGTGAACAACTACGACTTCGTGCGATTCGAGCCGTGGGCTCCGTACGCGGAACGCGCGGAGTTCTTCGAGCGCTTCGCAATCGCGTTGCTCACGTTCCCGCGCTCGATCGAAACCGATTTGTCGATGCGCACGCGCGTGTACGACTACCTCTGGTGCGGCTTGCCGATCGTGACGAGCTCCGCGCCGGGCACTGATGAAATTCTTTCGCGCTACAACGCGGGAGCGGTCGTGCACGGTGATGCGAACGCATTCGCGCGCGAGCTCGTCTCGATTCTGCGCGATCGCGAACGCTACGCGCGGCTCGCGCAAGGAACGCAGCAGTTCATCGGCGAGCATCAGTGGGATCGCACGCTCGCGCCGCTGCGAGAATTCTGCAACGCGCCGCGATTCGAGAAAACGAAAGACGCATTCGCGTCGCGCCCCGCGATTCAGGAGCGGCAAGCGACGTTCATGGAGCGCCTGAAGCGAAAGCTGCGATGACGAGTACCGAAATTATCATCGTCAACTGGAACAATCGCGAGGAGACGCTCGAATGCATCGCTGCATGCGAAGCGCAACTGAGCGAAGTCTCGAAGGCGTCGATCACGGTCGTCGACAACGGTTCAACCGACGGCAGCACCTCCGCGATCATCGCGAAACATCCGCAGGTGAAGCTGTTTCCGCTGACGGAAAATCGCGGCTTCACCGGCGGACTCGCGGCCGCGCTCGCGGGATCGATCGCAACGAACGTCATCTTCCTCAACAACGATGCGGTGCCGGAGCCTGGCTGGCTGAACGCGCTCGTTACGATGATCGATGAGGCGCCCGAGGATGTGATCTCGGTGGGTGGAAAGATCGTTGATCCCACCGGCACGAAGATCGATTTCATCGGCGGCGTGATGACGTTCGATGGTCACGCGTTCCAACCCGGATTTCGTTATCCCCTCGGCTCGCGCGAAGAGCCGAACGCCGGCGACGAATTGCTGTTCGCCTGCGGCGGCAACATGATCTCGCGACGTCGCGCGCTGCTGGAGCTCGGCGCATTCGACGACGATTACTTCGCGTATCTCGAAGACGTCGACTTCGGCTGGCGCTCGTGGATCGCGGGCTATCGCGTGTTGTACGAGCCGCGCGCGATCGTGCGTCACGCATCGAGCACGACGTCGAATCGCCTCGGCGATTTCGAGCGCGGCGTGCTTTTCGAACGCAACGCACTGCAGACCGCGATCAAGAACTACGAGAACCTCGCGGCGAGTGGAGCGATCGTGTTCTTCACGTATCTCCATCGCATGCACCACTCCGCAACGGTGCGCAACGATCGCGCATCCGAACTGACGCGCGCATTCGGCCAGCCGAAGAAAACACCGAAGCCGAAATTGATTCGAAAAATCTCGAACGAACCTCTCGCCGCGATCGACGATCCGCTCACGGCGATGCAATTCCGCGCGCTCGACTGGATCGTGCGCAACGAAGCGAAACTCGCGCAGAAGCGGCACGATGTGCAGAAGCGCCGCAAGCGCAGCGATCGCGAGATCTTCGAGCGCTTCCCGATTCACATCGTTCCGACCTATCCCGGCGATCAGGCGCTGATGCAGAGCGCTCTCTTCCGCATGCTGATGCCCGAGCTGCCGTCGGTCGAAAAATCGCTGACGGAGATTCTCGGACAGTGAGCAACGCGAAGCCGACGTTCGCGAGCCGCTTCAAAGTCAACGGCGTGTTCTGGCGCCAGTTTCTGCGCTGGGCCGTGCTCAACGTGCCGATGTGGCTCGAGCCCGTGATCATGGCCTGGTGGACCGCGTTCTTTCTTCTGTGGGGTCCGGGCCGTCGCGGCGTGATGCGCAATTTGCGCGCGATTCTTCCGGGCTCGTCACCGCTGGCGAACTTCGTTCGCACCTATCGCGTCTTCTGGAACTTCGCGTGGACGATCGCGGATCACATGCGCTTTCAGGAATTGCGCGTCAGTCCTGACTGGGAGTTCGAAGGCATCGAGAACTTTCAGGCGCTCGAAGCGCATCGCGGCGGCGCAATCATCCTCACCGCACATATGGGCAACTATGATTTGGGAGCCCATCTATTCGCCACGATCTCCGATCGCCGCATCGTGATGGTGCGCGCGCCGGAGACCGATGCCCGCACGCGCGAATGGGTCGAAGAGCATCACGGCCGCACCGCGACCGATGGTCTCAACATCAATTTCAATACCGGCGCCGGCGAGCTCGCACTGGAGTTGCTCGAAGCATTGCAGCGCGGCGACATCATCGCGATTCAGGGCGATCGTGTGACGCCTGGTATCGGCGCATTGCCCGCGAAGTTGTTCGGCTATTCGATGGAAGTTCCGACCGGACCGTTTGCGCTGTCGATGGCCGCGGGCGTCCCCATCTTCCCGCTGTTCATTTCGCGACGCGGACATCGCCGCTATCGTTTGCTCGTCGGCAAACCGTTCGATGTGATTCGCTCGCGCAATCGCGCGGAGTCATTCGATCGCGCGGTCACGCAGTGGACCGCGGAGCTCGAGCACGCGGTGCGCACGTCGTGGTTCCAGTGGTTCACGTTTCAACCGTACTCGAAGGAGCTCGGATGAAACTGCTGCAGGGTCACGCGGAAATGCGGCACATGCCGTCGCGCCATCACTTCGCGTTGTTTCGTCTCGTCGCGTATCTGCGTCTGCGCAACGTGAAGATCATCGGCGAAGCCGATCGCGTGCTGTCGATCAATCGCGATCAAAGTGCGACGGAGTTGTTCGGCACGGGCTGGTGGATCGTGATCACTGTCGCGTGCTACTTCGCATCGATGATGACGATCGCGTTGCCGCTCGCGCTCGTGATCTCGATCGTCCTGTCGTGGTGCACGGTGCAGGCACTCACGGTCGGCACGGGATTGTTCATCGCGCCGCTGGTGCGCTTCGTCACGCGCAAGCAAGGCCACAACAACATTCATCTCAACTCGATCGCGATCATGACGCTGCTGTTCGTTGCGGCGCTGTATTTCGGGACGCAGCGCACGTGGGTGCGTTTCGCGGCGTGGCAGTTCCTCGCGCTCATCGCGCTGAACGCCTGCGCCGCGCTCGTCGTATTCTTCCTCGGAGGCGAGATCGCCCGCCTCGAGAGTGAGCTCGGAGGTCAGACATCCGCATCTTCATCCTTGCGCTCGCGGTAATCGCGCCGTTCGCGCTCGTTTTGTTGTGGCCGTACTCGCCGCTCGCCGGCATCGGCGTGCTCGCGCTGTCGCACGCACTCGTGATTTATCCAACACTGCGACCAAACGCGCAGTGGCTTGGTCCCGTGATCACGCGATTCAAAACCGATCGCAAGGAAGCATGGCTCACGATTGATGATGGTCCGACCGAAGACACGCCGCTCGTGCTCGACCTCTTCGATCGTCACGATGTGAAGGCCACGTTCTTCGTGAAAGGCGTGCTCACCGAACAACATCCCGATCTCATCGCGGAGATTCTGCGACGCGGACACACACTCGCGAATCATTCGCAAACGCATCCCGCGGGATCATTCTGGTGCTCGTTTCCGGGTCGCATTGCAAGCGAGATCGATGGATGCAATCGCGCGCTGCAGCACGTGACGGGATCGCAGCCGCGCTGGTTTCGCGCACCGGTGGGAATGAAGAATCCTGCCGTGCATCCGGCGCTGAAGCGTCGCGGTATGCGACTCATCGGATGGACCGCGCGCGGATTCGATGCAGTGGTGAGTGATGCCGAAGAAGTCGTATCGCGCATCGTGCCGAAGCTCGTGCCGGGCGCGATCATCGTGCTGCATCAGGGCCGCGATCATTCGCTGCGCGTGCTCGAGCGCGTGATCATCGGGATGAAAGAGCGCGGCTATTCGTTCGTGATTCCGCTCGACGAACAGTTGCTGTGAAGTGGAGCGGCGAGCTCTCAGCCCGCCGGTTATTGTTCGAGTCGGCGGGCTAAGAGCCCGCCGCTCCACGGTTTCGCAACACGATCAGATATGTGTTGTACGGCGTCGTGCCCCACAGCGGCTTGATCTCGGCAGCGAAGCCATCGAACGCGCTGATGATTTCTTCGCGCGTCGGATAGTTGAGATTCTCCGCGCGCATCCATCGTGTTGCGCGACCGAGGGCATCGACGAATTTCGTGAAGCGATAACGCCACGAATCATCCTTCAGCGGCTGACGAATGACGACGATGCCGCCGCGCGGCGTTGCTTTCGCGGCGTTCGCGAGAATGCGCTGCTGCGATGCGGAATCGAAGTAGTGCAGGATGTCGAGGATCACGACGCTGTAGCCATCGGGCATCGCATCGCGCGCATCGCCAACGCGTAACTCGACATCGCGATACTGCTTCGCCGCATTTTGTCCCACCGCGATCTTGCGATCATCGAAATCGATGCCGAGGATTCGTTGCGTGAAGCCGTGCTCGCGCAGATAGAGCCCGAGCAGACCGATACCGCATCCGACGTCGAGCAGCGGCGTTTGCACGTCACGCAATACGTCGCGCACACCGCGATAGATCGGATCGACGCGCACTTTCCAGCGCACGTACCCCTGCAGGGAGCGCCCGGGAAACAGCGCGGCGATGCGATTCGACAACTCGCGATCGTTCACGCGGCAAGATGCTCGATGAGATCGAGTAGATCGGTGAGATTGAACGGCTTCGGCAGAATCGCCGCGACGCCCATCTGCAACAACGCTTGCGGCTCCACGCGCACGTGCGCGGAGACGACGATGATCGGCACTTTGCCGAGGTGACCGGTTTCCTGCAGACGTTGCAGGAAATCCCAGCCATTCACATCGGGCATCGCGAGATCGAGCAGCACGATGTTCGGGTGATGAATGGTCATCGCCCGCTGCCCCTCGGCACCATCGCCCGCGAGCAGCACCTGATATCCGTGCTGGCGCAAAGCAGCCGCGAGCATTCCGCGAATCGGCAGATCGTCGTCAATCACGAGGACGCGCTTCTTTTCGACCTCAGCCAGACGCTTCTCGCCCGGTGCGCTGTGTTGCGGCGTGACGTTCATGTGGTCTGCATTCTATCGACGGATGAGAGCGGCTTGCAGAACGCGAGCCATCAGAAAAGGTCTCCGTCGCCCCACGCGTAATACAGGTCCTCGCGCATTCGCACCACGACATCGGTCCAGACGAACGGCACACACATGAGCGAAAGATTCTGCGGCTCGGGCTCCGTGCGAAATCCGAGGTTGTGAAGAATCGCGTCGAACCAGAGAGGCCGCGGAGGAAACCACGCCTCGATCA
>JBQCJC010000606.1:0-2010 GCA_051953135.1 Thermoanaerobaculia bacterium
CAGCGGCTTGTCGCAGACGACGTGCAGCCCGACCTCGAGGCAGGCGCGGGCGACCGGGTGGTACAGGTGGTTCGGCACGACGATCGCGACGACCTCGGCGCCGTCGGCACGTGCGGCCTCGGCGCGCGCGAGCTCGCGGTAGTCGCTGTAGACATCGGCGGCTTTCCGTCGTGAATGTTCGAAAGAACGGTTTTGAGCGGCCTGGGCATCAACCCAACCGATTACTGCAGCAGACCTTTTTCCTGCAGTTCCTGGCAATCGATGCAGAACGGCGTCCAGGGCACGGCCTGCAGACGCTTCTCACCGATCTCGGCGCCGCAGTTCGTACAGACGCCGTAAGTGCCGTCTTTGACGCGATTGAACGCTTCATCGATCGACATGAGCAGATTGCGCTCGGCGTCGGAGAGAGAGAAGTTCAGCTCTTTGCTGTAAGCGCTCGCGGCTTTGTCGGCGAGATCCTGGATGCCGTCATCGGGCGAGGCATTGCCGGCGGCTTTGTCGCGCTCGTAAGAGTCGAGGAGCTCGCGCTGCTTCGCACGCAGCGCATCTTCAAAAGGCTGATATGGATTCGACTTCGCTTTTGCTTTCGCCATGTGTAAACCCCTTACTTGTGGTACGGGATGTTGCGCATCAACGTACAGGCTCGATAAATCTGTTCCAGCAGGATGACGCGCGCGAACTGGTGCGGGAGAGTCATGGGCGAAAGTGCGAGGAGTTTGTCGGCGCGCTTTCGAACGGATTCATCGAATCCGATGTCGCCGCCAATGACGAAGTTGACGCCATGCGGACTGTCGGTCGTGAGTCTCTCGAGCCACTTCGCAAATTTCAAAGAATCAATAAGTTGGCCCCGTTCATCGAGGACCGTTGTGTATCCGCGATCGGGGATCGCGGCCAGCAGGCGCGCGGATTGAGCGCGCATGATAGCCACATCATTCTGAGCTTGTCTACCGCGCTCGGGCGGCACTTCCACGACCTCGATCGGAAAGAAATGTTTGATCCGATTGAGGTAACGCTCCGCTGCATCGGCAAGCTCGGCGTCCGCATGGGAACCACCCCAGATGACCCGAAATTTCATTACGAAAGTCCGTATTTGCGGCGCTTTTCGCGCAGGGTTTTGCGGTTGATCCCGAGGATCTCGGCGGCGCGGGAGAGATTGGATTTCGTGACGCGAAGGATCTCGCGAATGTACTGCGACTCGAGCTCTTCCAGAGTCCACGCACCGCGCGATGCAGCCGCGACGAGCTCATCGCCAGACTGAATGCCTAACGACGGCGCGTCGATGCGATCTTCGTTTTCGACGAGCACGGCGCGCTCGATGGCGTTCTTCAATTCGCGAATGTTGCCTGGCCAGCGATGACCGTTCATCAATCGCTCTGCCGCTTCGGTGAATCCTTTTTTTCTGCGACCGAGAAACTGCTTCGCGAGCGGAAGGATGTCTTCGACGCGATCGCGCAACGGAGGCAGCGTGAGCGTGACGACGTTGATGCGATAGAAGAGATCGCGGCGCAACGCACCACTGTCGAGCAGCGATTGCAGTTCGACGTTCGATGACGAGATGACGCGCGCATCGAATGGAATCGACGTCACGCCGCCGAGTCGCGAGAAACGACGCTCCTGCATCGCGCGCAAAAGCTTCGCCTGCAGTTGCGGCGTCAGCGCGGAGATCTCATCGAAGTAGACGGTGCCGCGTCGCGCGACTTCGAGCTTGCCGAGCTTGCGATCGCTCGCGCCGGTGAACGTGCCTTTCTCGTGGCCGAACAGTTCGCTCTCAAAAAGATCGGCAGGAATGCTCGCGCATTCGACGTGCACGAATGGCTCGTTTCTGCGGATGCTCGTGGCGTGAATGATCTCGGCGAGATGATCTTTGCCGGCGCCGGATTCGCCGAGGATGAGGATGGGGACGTCGCGGTCGATGATCTTCTCGACGGTCGCGAAAAGATCGCGCACGGCGGAGTTGCGCGTGCGAAAAAATCTCCGCGCGGGCGAAGGTCGCGCCGCGCGGAGGTTCGT
>JBQCJC010000607.1:0-3179 GCA_051953135.1 Thermoanaerobaculia bacterium
CCGAGAAGCGGACCGGTGGATTGCAGCGCATCCACACTGCCGTCGTTCCGCAGAATCAGCGGAGGACAATGTCCGGCATTCGTGATGGTCAGACGTCCGTCATCGCGCAGGAATCCGATCACGCCGGTCGCGAATCGATTCGACGGCAATAAGGGCCGCAGAAACTCGTCGATGCGTTTCGTGGTCGACGCGGGATCGCACGCGGTTTTCGCACAACGCACAATGCGCTCTTCGAGCTCTTCCTGAATCATGGCCATGACCACGGCCGCCGGCAGTCCTTTGCCGGCGACGTCGCCTTGTGCGAACCACAATCGATCGGCCGCGCGATGGGTGAAATAGAAGTCACCCGTAAACATCCGCGCAGGACGCGAGATCGCTTCAATGGAATTCAGGCCGATACTGCGAACGGCTGGCATCTCCGGCATGGCCTGAATCCTTTCTCGGTGGCCTCTTCGATTCCGCGAAAAGGGACCCGGTTTTCCTCGCGAATCCTCTGTGCGTCCTTGCACGTCGGGAAGCAGACGATTTTCGTCGTGCGCGATCCAATGAAACGCACGCCAGTCTTCTGTAATGCGTCGAGCTCTTCGACGTCCACGCCTTCGCGGCGCAGCATTTCGCGTTTCGTCGCGGGGCCGAATGCGTATTGACCGATGCCGCCGGTGGACGGGACAACGCGATGACAGGGAACGACGAACGGGACGACGTTGCGCGCGCAGATGGTGCCGACGGCGCGGACTGCGCGCGGGCGGCCGACTTGACGCGCGACCCACTCGTAGGTGCGCACTTCGCCCCGAGGGATTTTTGTCAGTGTGCCGAGGACTTCGCGTTCGAGCTCGGTGAGCTCATCGCTCCAGTCGATTTTCGGTTTGTCGACGCCTTCGCCGTGTAATGCGGCGAGGATTTGTTTCCTCAATGAATCGGGCATGGTGCCGGATTGCAATAAACGTCCGAATCGCGCGGAGTAGGCGTGACGAAATTCGTCGAGCGATCCACCGCGGGTAATCATCTTTAATCCGCGATCGGAGAACGCGACCCAGACGATGTCGTCGCCTTCGCGAATTTGTTCATACGAATCGCACAAGGCATCGCGACAGGAGCGCGGCGGCGCGGGAGCGAGGAATTTCACCCGGCCGGCCAGCGCGCCGACGTCTGTAATCGAGTCATTGCAGCTATCGCACGTTTCACAGTGCTCGTGAACGAGTTTCTGCTCGTCCTCCGACAATTCGCCGGTGCGCATTGCATCGACACGCGTCAATACCGATCTACACCGCATGGGCCACTCCTTTGTCTTCCAACGCGTCCCGCAAAAGTTTGAGCGAGCGGAACACCTTGCCGCGGAGTGCGGCCTCCGTGGCGCCAACCGTTTTCGCAATGTCGGCATAAGACATCTCTTCCATGAAGCGAAGGACGATGAGCTCCCGCGCTTCGCATGGCAGAGAAGCCATGGCGTCGCGTAAGAGCTCGGCGTCCTGTTGACGTTCGAGCTCCGATCCGTGCTCGCGCACGAACGGTCCGATGCGGCCGTCGTCGAACGATTCGAGCGGCTGTTCGAGCGCGCGGGTTTTGGAGCGTCGTTTGTTGAAGCAGAGATTGCGAACGGTTCGAAACAACCACGGACGCAATGCGAGCGCGGCGCAGCGCGCCTCGTCGTATTGCTTCGTGAGGGCGCGGTGCGCGCGCAGCATCGCGTCCTGCACGACCTCCTGCGCATCGAACGTGTTCTGGAGGATTCCGTACGCGTAGGCGTAGAGCGCCGGTTCGAACCGGTCGATGAGCCGCTCGAGAGCGCCTGGCACGCAGCGGTGCACCGCTACGGCGAGGTTGTCTTCCGCGGAGTCCCCTCGCTCCACGTCGCCGAGGCGTACGGCCTCGGTGCCGGTCCAGGAGTTCTTCATGATTGGTAGAACACAGGGTAGCGCCGGTTCGTTCGCGAGGTTCGTGAAGCGCGCGTCACGGGTGGCAACGTCGCGTTTCAGGCGTGTGCGGAGCGATTGCCGCTAGAATCCCTGGCCGTGACCGCGAAGCAACTGGCCGCAGTTCTGATCAAAGTATGGGCTCTCACGCTGATCGTCGCGGCGATTTTGGGACTACAAGCGGTTTTGGCACAGTATTTTGCACCTGAGGCAAGGGCCGACGCCTCCTGGCGAATCGTTGCCGGCTGGAACTTCGTCAATGTTCTGGTAGGCGTGATCGCCGGTACTGTGTTGCTCCTGTACGCCAGTCGGATTGCCGCGAAGCTTACAGGCGATCTGACCAGCGTTCAGGGCTCGACGGGAAACGTCGCGACGATCGAGGCCGTGGCGTTTGCCTGCGTCGGTTTGTATTTTGCCGTCCGTGGGATTCGCGAAATTGTCGTGGTTCTCTTTGAGCTGGCGACCAAGCCGCAGTACGAAACCGACAGCCTGTCGTACCTGTGGCGAACAGTTCCCGAGACGCTGGTCGGTGCAATCGGGCAAACGGTTTGTGGTTTGATCCTTTTCTTCGGCCGTAATGGGATTGCTACAGGCTGGCGTGCTGTCCGGTCATCTCGAGAGCTGGAATCGAGATCAGAAGATATTGCCGGATAGTGCTCTAGCGCTGAACTGCGGCGCTGGCGCGGTCAGTTCCAGCGCGGGGTTAGCGCCGGTAGGATTCGCTGAATCCTTCCCGACAGCTATAGCACTTAACCTTCCGCCAAAATTGGTTGGACTCTTTCATTCCAGCAACTCACGCACTCTTGAAGGCGGTGCACCGACCAATAGTTCGTTGCCGCCGCTAATGAATCGAGCAACTCAGGTGTCGACGTGTCTAATCGCCGCGCAATGGTTTCCGTCAACCAGCCGACTGCGCCATCCTCGGCATCGCCGGCCCGTTTGCCAGCGTAGAAATCGATACTAAGTCGATCGAAGAGCTCCTCCGCCGGCGCAAGGTAACCAGGATGTTCGTAGAAGGACCGGGGTAGTTCCTTGATAAGGTCTGTATGAGGTCGATAGCCGGAGAAAAGCTGGAGATCGAGGGACCGATCGCGCGACCCTTGTCGTTTTTTGAAGTCATACCTAATGGTTAACGCGCCCAGGCAGTCATCAGAATTGACGAAGCACCCAATGGCGCTGAGCAAGCCTGGAGCGTCGAACACCGAGTAGAGACCAAAATGGCCCAGTACGCGCCGGACGAGTTCGTCAACGTCGCCAGACCGGTGT
>JBQCJC010000608.1:0-5553 GCA_051953135.1 Thermoanaerobaculia bacterium
TCGGCGAGCGAACGATTTCGAAGATCTCCGCTTCGAGGCGTCCGCGTTCACCGGCGACGACGCGGAGGATGCGCCGCGCATCGCGAACGCGGGGTGGAAGGTGCGGAGCAACGATTCGGTCGCCGTCGAGCTCGAGGTCTGCGACGACCACATCGCCAAGTGGTGGGAACGTTCGAATGCGCGTGCGTTTCGAGAGCGCGACGTGCACGTCGCGGCTGAACGGCAGTGGCTCGTCAGTCTCGAGCAGAAACAGTGACGTTGCATCGTTCTCGATCCATCGCGTGAGCGTGAGGTCGCGCAGCTTTTCGCGCAGCGGCAGGCCAAGACTCGTCGTCCACGTCTCGAAGATGCGCTGCCGCCGCTCGACATCCGCGACTTCGTGCATCACCTGCGGGATCTCAGCCGCGGTGCGCGTAAGGAGATCCGCGACCGTCGCCGACGCGGCACCGACATCGCCCGGATGAAGCACGCCGAACACACCATTCCAACTCGCAATGTGTGCAGGGAAATCGTCGTAGCGGCTCGTGCGGCAATGGAAGCGCCACGCATCGAGTCCGCCGACGTGCAGGCGTGTGAAACGTCCGCCACCGCGAGACACGAGCGCGAGACGTCCTTCGCGAATTGCACCGAACGCGCTTTCGATCGTGCTGCTGCCGACGGTCGCGCGTACGCGATCGTCGAACGCAATGACTTCGAGCAGCGCCGGACCTTCGCCTGGAGGAATCGCGACTGGACCGGCGAGCGTGCGAATCGTCGCGCCGCTGCGCTCGATGATACGAAGCTGGCCGGCTGACGAGAGCAGCGCTTCGACGCATTGCACACCAGAAAACGCGACAGCAATCCCCGCCTCGCCGCCATCAGGATCGACCACCGTCTCGATCTGCACGTGCCGCCAATCGTTATCGCCGAACACCGCGTACTGCGCGGCCGTTGGCGGCGGAGTGGCCTCGACGCGCATGACACCACCATCGGAGCGCCACATCGCCGCGGTACCGCTCGCGGCAATTCGCGTGAACGCCGAGGCATCCGAATCGTCGAAGGACGCGCGCTCGACGAACGGCGCATTCTTCTGACGCAAATTCACACGCAACTCTTGCGCGGCTTCCCAACGCGGAGTGGCACCTTCAGGCGCGCCGAGATCCACCGGTGCGTGAATCAGCACCTGCGAGGGATGCAGGCCATCGCCGGGATTGCTGCAACCGCCCGGCCGGCTCTTCATCGCCTCGTAGCGCAGCACAAGCGGATCGATCGACGGCGCGTTGCGCTCGCCGGTTTTGAAGAGAACCGCGTCGAGCACGCGCGGTGGTCGCGGAGGCCGCGGCTGCACCGCGCCCCGATGTGCGACGACCCAGTCTTCCGCCGTTTGCGTGATTCGTTCAAAGCCGGTCGCACCTCCGACCTTCTCCACCGCGAGCACCCATTCGAGAATCTGATTCGCCTCTTCCGCCGTCGATGGCGTGCGATTCACGGGCGCGAGGATGTTGAAGCGTTCTGTGAACGCGACCGCAAGCGATTCACGACGATAAAGGCGCGCCTCGCCCGGACCGGGATAGCGCGACGCGACGTATGGCTCGATCTCGTCGCCGACACGCGCCACGGCGTTGAGTCCCGGCAATCCCTTCGTCCGGAAGTACGCCTTCTGTTCGATCGTCGCGTCCTGTGCACCACTACGCTCGTGATCGAGCGTGACGCGCACACGCACGGTGACTTCGTAGTCGCGATTCGGCAGCCACGCCAGCATGCCGGATCCGTGAATGCGGTCTTCGCGCTGCTGGCAGCGCGAGATCTGAATCGCGGCCAGAAGCTCCTCGCGCACGGTGCGATAGCGCACGCGAACGAGCTCCACACTCCCCTCGCCTTCGGTTTCGAGATCGCCGAGTTTGCGAATCAGCAGCGAGGTCATTCCCTTCGGCGTTTCAATGAGGATCACCGGCGGCGCGTCGGCACCGAGTTGGAACGTTTGCGACGAAAGCATCTTCAGTCCATCGAATGCTTCGACAACGATCGCGGTGTTCGAATGCTTTGCGTCCCAATACGCAAAGAGCTGACAGATCGCAACGCGCTCATCGAATGATGCGACCGCGATCGGGCCCGACTGGCGCGGCGGGATGTCGACGAAGACGGGAAAACTTCCGGCAGGTGCGCGACTTGGCGGCGCGATGACGGGCGATCTTCCCTGCCACGTCAACGTGCTGCGACTCTCCGTGAAGCGCTGTGTCGACGGCGCACGCGTACCGAACGCGAAGTCGTCCCAATCGACTTCGTGGAAGCGTCGGGGATCACGTTTGGGATTGCAGCACGGCCATCCCGGAAATGTCGTCGAAGCAACATCGTCCCCCTCGGGGTTGTACGTGCTGAGCGAATACGCCGTGTCCGCGTTGACGAGCAGCCGGCGCGTGTCGGTGCGACCCTGGCGAATCGCATCGACGTCCCATTCGAAACGTACAGCCGAGGTGAAGAGCGCGGTGAGATCGTCGATCGAGTCGATGTGCGTCGACTCGGGAGTGAGCAGATCCGTCCACACGCCTGCACCGGCGCCGAAACGCTTGCGACGACGAATGCCGATTTCCACGAGCTCGTAGCGCAGCGACAATTCGCCGGAGGCTTGCTTCCCGACATCTGTTGGTGTGTCCGGAACGACAGTGACCGGCGCATCGAGCGATGATTTGAAATCGAGCGCGATCGTCGAATCGACGGAGACCGGGACGAGCGTGTCGAACTTCGCATCGGGGACGACGGCCGGACCAGTCGCGCGCAGTTGATTCAGATCGAACACCGCGGTCTCGATGAGTGTCGGTCCGACCAGGGGTGTGACGCCAAGCGCAATCGGTGCGCGCGTCGCGGGAGGAAGTGCGCTCGCAGTAATGAGCGGACATGACGCGACCTGCTGCTGCTCCAGCTTCGGCAATCCCTGCGTGGTCTCGAAGCGGATCGTGACATCGGGAAGCCACCACGGCGTCTCGATGCGGAACTTGAAACTCTGTCGCGAGAAACGCGGCGGTCCGCCGAGCCAGTCGAGTTTGATCTCGATCGATGCGCCGAAGTTGATGATGCGGAACACGCGGATGCGCACTCCCGCCTCGATGGTGATCAACACGCCGCACGACACCGCCTCGTTGCGCCAGCGACCGGCAACGAGCGTGAGCGTCGCGTAGAGTTGCAACTTTCCGACGCCGAGATTCAGCGTGCCTTTCGCGCCGAGCGACAACGCGAAGACGTGCGGACCATCATCGGCATCGACGTGGTGATAGCAGATCGCACCCCAGATCTCGGCCTGCCACCCGTGCGGCCATTTGAAGCGCGCGGTGAGCCACGTTGCAGGATCAGGGAACTGGCCGAGCGCGTAGAAGTCGACGTTCGTCCCGGCCATGAATGTGCCGGTGAGCGAGGCAAGACGTTTGATCGCATCGGGGAGATCGGGCTTGCCGAGGACGTTCTCGAGACTGAGCGCGACGCCGATCATCAGGTGCATCGAGTTGCGCTCGGTGTCGACCTCGATCACGCCCCAGCCAATTGGTTTGTCGCCTTTGCCGAAGTAGATCTCCAGCGCCGCGAGGAATCCTTCCTCGTCCGGACTGTCGTGGTAGAAAAAGAATCCGTCGAGCGTGACGACATCGATGCCGGATGTCTTCAGACGCGCGCCGACACCGAGCGCGAACGAATCATCGAAACGCTCCCAACTCGTGAGCTGACGATTGATCGGAAGCGCGATCGCGTCGCCGTTCTGTTTGTACCAGCGGAACAATCGGAACGGATTCGGATTGCCGTCGGGCGGCGGAAGGCGCGGGCGCATGTTGCCCGCGACGAGCAGGCGAACGTTCTCCAACTCCGCGGAGCCGAGCGGAATCCCGCCCACCACGAGGTTGAACATCCAGTATGTGAAGCTCTCGGCGCCGGTCGCTTTGCCGTAAAAGAATCCGACTCCAAGTTTCAGCGTGCGCGCTGCGAGCTTCAACTCCGCCTGCAGACCGAATGCGAACTCCTGCAAGCGCGTCGCGCCGATGAAGAAATCCGAGATCATGCCGAAGCCTTCGAGCTTCAACCGATCGGTCACGAGACTGAGGCTGATGCCATCGAGGAGCACGTCCGCGGCCTGATCGTTCTGATCGCCGAGACGGAACTTGAGGCGATGGAAGTGAATGCCGCCGCCGCGCTCTTTCGCTTCCTCGTTGCCCGCCGGCGACGGCGTCTGGCCCGGCTGCGGCGTCGCCGGCTTGCCGATGCGGAAGTCGATTCCCGCGCTGAGCATGAGGTACGACGCACCGTTCGAAGCGGACACGAATTGCACTTCCTCGATTTCGATACGGAAGCGATCGAACGCTTTGACCTCCACGCCGTCGGGGTCGTAGAAGTTGCCGAGCGAAATTCCGCCCAGAAACCAGCCGATCGAGTGAAAGATCGCGGGCTGATCGGGATTGCCGCCTTTGTTGTCGATGGAGAACGGGGATGGTTTCGGCGGCGCTTTGCGCAATTCGAAATCGCCGAGAAAAATCAGGCGGTTCGCCCAGCCCACGTCGCCCAGCGGAATCACGACCGCGGGTTTCTCTTCGACTTCATTCGGATCGAAGAGCGAGATTCCGGCCTTGAGGCCGAGGAAGCGGATCTCGCGATTGAGGACGGTGAAGAGTCGCACGCGATCTTCGACCGGAACGATCGCGCCGAGCGTCAGCACGCCTTCATCGGTGTAATCGAAAAGGAACGACCATGAGTTCGCCGGGCTCTCACCCCTCACGATCACGGCTTTGAACACGACGTTGACGAATCCAAGCGCCTCGGGCTCGGCCGACGTTTCGATGAGCGCACGGAAGATCTTGAGATGCATGCCGGCGATCGGGATGTCGATCGGAGCGCTGTCGAGGTCGTACTCCTCGCCTTCAGGCGAGTTGAGATCGAACAGCACCTTGCGAATGCCGATGCGGAAGTGCATCGGGATCGGCAGCGGAGCCATGAACATCGGGAAGGCGATGTCTTCGATCACGAACTCGACTTCATTTCGCTCGGGCGGATCGCCTGCGTTCGTGCCCGGACGCGTGGTGGAGATTCGCTTCAGCAACTCCGCCACCGGTTCGGCGGTGCGATCGAGATCGATCGCGCGGAACGTGACCATGCCCGGAACCATGCGCGATTCCGGCAGCACGTCGAGATCGTGTCGTGCCCAATCGATTGGAATCGCGCCTTCCGCATGCAGCCGCGGCGACGGCACGAGTTGCATGTCGTGCAACGCCTCGCAAGCGAGATCGAGAAATGCGCATGGACCGATCGTGAGCGGTACGTGCGTGTCGATCACGAAATCGAATTCCGGCGTCATGCGCACATCGATGCGCACGAAGATCGAGGACGGCTGGAGATCGCGAAGGATGATCTGCAGCGAGTCGGCGTCCTGCGGATTGAACGGCCCACTCGTGGTCTCGAAGTCCGGCATCTCGTTCGGCAGATCTTCCGGACTCTGACCAGGCGCGGGTTTTCGTTGTGGACGAATGAAGCCGGGAGGAAGACGAATCTCGACCGGCAATCCCTGAATTACGACCTCGATGTCGCTGCCATCACGCGTGA
>JBQCJC010000609.1:0-6579 GCA_051953135.1 Thermoanaerobaculia bacterium
GCCGAGTCACTCACGCGTGAGCTCGTGCAGGAGGGACTGTTATGAACGCCCATCTTCGCAGCATCACCGAGATGAACACAGCCTGGTTTCTGAGCAGCCTCGATGGAGTGAGCGAAGAGCAGGCGTGGCGTCGCACTGCCGACAACGCGAACTCCTTCGGCTTCGTTGCGTTGCACGTCGCGGATGCGCGGTACTTCTTCGCGAAAACGGCAGGACTCGAACTGGCGAATCCTTTGACGCAGTACACGAAAGGCGTTCGCACGAACGATGAACTGAAAGACCATCCCACGCTCGATCAGATTCGCGATGCGTGGAACGCGCTCGCACCCGAGTTGCACGACTACATCGCCATGGTCGACATCGAGCGCGAACTCGAACATCGCTTTCCGAACACGGATAAGACCGTCGGCGGATTTCTGCTCTTCGCCATTCACCACGACGCGTATCACATCGGCCAGTTGTCGATGCTGCGCAGAACGCACGGACTGAACGGCACGAAGTTGATGGGTTAGCGCCCGCGCGCCAGTCCATTCTCCACCGTCTGCGTCATCTGATCCTCGCCGTACCAGCGGCGATGGAACTCGAGTAATGCATCGCGATCCTTCGTCGAGCGATCGAGCGCGGGCTGACCGTTACTCGCTCGGAACAAACGCGCGAACGAATAGAGCACGTAGTCAAAGTTGCGCTTCGAATACTCTTCGCCGAGCTTCGTGAATGACGCGCCATCGATCGAGAATTTCGTCGTGCCGCGATACGAGAGATCGACGCGCGAGTAGCGCTTCTCTTTCAACGTGCGCGCGAATTCGAGAAACGCGGTGTGCACATCGATCGGCGTCTGGCGAAAGCTCAGCTCTTTCAGGTCGTACACAACGACGCCCGGCACGACCCAGTACTGATAGTGCGCCGAGACTTTCATGCCGCGGAACGCGGCGTTCTCACGAAGGATGTCGTTGACCGGTTCCTGCAGCAGGAAGAGATTCGCGGAGTATCCGATCATCGCGGCGACGAGCGGCGTGCCGACGAAGATCAGTTTGCGATTGCGCATCGCCGGCAATGGAATCGCGACGCGCTCGAATTTCAGTTGCTGCTTCAGGATCTCGCCGATCGTCCGTTTTTTTTTCGACTGCGCGCTCGCGGGCGGCTCGACCGGAATCGCGTAGTACGCGATCGAGAGGAGCAGTCCTGCCGCGATCGACAGCACGCCGACGGGGCGGAACACCAGCAGCGCGCCGAGTCCGAAGAGGTACATGACCCAGCTCGCGTAATTCACGCGCGAACGAATGCGCTGCGCGCGCTCGCGGAAGAATTCCTCATCGACGACTTCAGAGCAGTGACGGCAGCGGATCGCGTCGGCCGCGATTGCGCCGCCGCAGAAACGGCAGAGTGAGCTTTCCTGATCGCTCGAACGGCGGCGCTGCACCGCCAGATCCTCGGCCCGTCGCTTCGGCGCCGTGTTGATCAGCAGGAGCCCGCAGCTCGAACACGCGGCCGCCTCAGCCTCGTTCAGAACGTTGCATTCGGGGCATCGCATGACGCTCCGTACTGCAACCGGGCTGCCATGGAAGACGCGCGGATGTCAATCCGCGGTGCCGATCACCTTCTGGCGCTCTCCGCTCTCGCGATCGCGATTCAGCAGATACGCGATCACCGGGAGGTCCGAGGTCAGCTTGAACGTTGCTCGCGCCACGACGCGCTGCGGCAGCATCATCATGACCATGTCGTCCCACGACAGCATGTCGTTCGGCGCAATGCGTGCGATCGCGTCCCATGACTCGCTGCTGTCATCGAGATCGCGCATCACGATCTTGATGTTCGCCTCACGAGTGCCGGGATTGATGACTCCGAAATCGGCGACACAGCATGCCGCATTGGTCGTGGTCGCGAAGCCGAGCTGCGTACCGCTCGCGCTCGCCGGAATTGCGTCGATCGTGCGCGCACCAGTGGATGCCGTCGCGGTCACGCCATCTCCAGCATCAACGCGCACGACCGCGGACCGTTCGCGCGCGAAGCCGAGCTCGGCACCGTTCCACGTTTTGTTCTTCTTCGCGGCGATCCTTGCGGTCACCGGTTTGCCGTCAGGCAGCAACTGCACGGTCACAACCGCATTCGATTTGCCGTTGTTGACGAGCCGCACTTCGGTTTCGCTTCCAACGCCTGGCAGATAGAGCGTTGCTGCCAGCAACATCGCGCCGATCAACTAGCGTCTCCTGCCACCGAATCGACGCTCGATGTTGAAGCCGAGGTGAATGTCGCCGTTGTTGAGGGGAGCGCCCTGGAACGTCGACGTGACGTACTGATCGACCATCGTCGACTGGCTGTTCGTCAGCAGTACTTCGAACCAGTGCCCGCCGATGTTGCGTTTGAGTCCGATCGACCAGCCGAGGTCCGCGTCATCGTCGAGATCCTGATTCGGCGGTACGAGCTCGACGACGACCGCCGTCGAGGGACGAATCATGTACGCGATGCCGACCGGAACGTTGAACGCATAATCGAACATCGCGACGGATTGATCGCCATCGAGCGCGCGTCCCGCATTCGACGCGATCGTCGGCAATGCGAACACCTCGGCTTTGCGCGAGAACTGCTTCGTCACGATCGCCTGCGCGAAGAACGACGAGCGATCTTTCAGATTCTCTTCCGTGCGCCAGTCCGCGCCGCCGCGCAGCGTGATGCTCACCGGGACCGACGGCGCCTGCTGCAGGAACACCCATTTCGCCGCCGCCTCGAACGTGTCGTTCGTGTTGCTGCGAGCGATCGAGAGTTGCAGATCGCGCCGAATCGCGTAGCCGAGTCCGAACGTGACGTCGGCGTTGGTGTCGAGTCCGAAGAGATCGTGTGCGCGATCGCCGAAACTGCCTTCGTCGATCGATTGATTGAAGCGATGCGTGAACTTCACTTCCCACGTTCCCTGTGATGGAACGTTGGGACTCGGCAGCGAGAGGAACACATCGCCCATCGGAACTTTCGTGATGGGTTTGTACGGATCTGTTTGTGCGAAGAGTGGCAGCGCGCAGAAAACGAGCAGCGCGCGAAGGAACGTCTTAGTCATTCGGAGCACCTCTGCGAATCCAGTCGCGAATGAGCTTGAGCTGCGCGTCGGTGAGCGGCGGTTTGCTCAGCGGCATGCGATCGCCGGTGATGCCGGCGCCGGTGACTTTGCGATAGAGGTACGAGTTGGATGGATCGTTCGGCGCAACGCGCATGAGCGAGGGCATCTCTACGCTGGGTCGATTGACGAGGTTCGAGTAGCTGACGCTGGCCTGCATCACGAGGCTCGATGATTGTCCGATCGGATCGTGACATCCGAGGTTGAGACAGGTGGGGGTAATGATCTCGTTTTGCACGCGAGTGAATGTTGCGGTGGGATCGATCGGCTCGCCGCCGCTGCCCGGATTCGTCGGGGTCTTGAGCTCGCCGCACGCCGCCAGAAAGAGAAGCGTGACCACAAGGAAAGATGATCGCATTGGCGAACGTAAGGTAGCATCGCTGCGTGCATTCCGTCGACGAACTGTTCGCGGTCGTCGTGAGGGAGCGGGACGACGATGCGCGGTGGAGTGCGATCCAGGCGCTGCACGCCCTGGGCACGCGCGAGGTGTATGACCGCGCAATCGCATTGTGCAATGCCGCGAGTGCGTCCGAGCGCATCGCCGGCGCGGACGTTCTCGGCCAGTTGAACACGCGCACAGACGAGTCGCTGCAAACGCTGATCGACCTCCTCGGCGATGACGAACCGACGGTCGTCGAAGCCGCGGTTCATTCGCTCGGCCAGCAACAAGACGCGCGAACGATCGACGCCTTCGCGCGCGCTGCCGCACACGCGGCGTCAAATGTGCGATGGGCGGTCGCAACCGCGCTCGAAGATTTGATCGCGGACGAACGCGCGGAGAAAGTGCTCTTGTCGCTGATGCGCGATGACGATACGTCGGTGCGCGATCGCGCGACGTTCGCGGTCGGCAGTCTTTCGGATCACGACACGCCGCGCATTCGTGCCGCACTCGTCGAACGATTACGCGACGATGATCGCTGCGTTGCGAACGAAGCAGCGCTGGGTCTCGCACGACGTCGCGATGCGCGCGCGATTCCGTACATCGCCACTGCCATTGAATCTCCCGATGGCGAAGAGATCGAAGAAGCCGCCGACGAAATCACCGCGCCCGACATGCTGCACGAGTTGATGAAGGCGAAGGATGGCGCGGGCTCGGTGGTGGGCATGTCGCGATTGATCGAGCGATGCCGCGCGCGGTTGTAACGCATCACTTCACGGCGCGATGTTTCGGATGCGGGATCGTGAACACGACGAGCTGTCCGCGCAATGTCGTGAGATCGCCGCGCACGTAGCAGACATCGCGGCCGCCGGTGAGGATTTCGGCGACGCCGTTGAATTCGATCGATGGGCTTCGCGCGGACAACTCTCTCCACGTCGCGCCTTGATCAGAGCTCAACGCCGGGGCCATCGGTGGCCATCGCGACACCGGCGCCTAACGCGGACGAACGAATCGTTTGCCACGTCGATCCTGAATTGCGCGAGCGAACGATGCCGAATGCGCCGGCAACGAACACGCTTCCTGCTTCGGACTCTGGAACGAGCGGCGAGATCTCGCCGAGATCCGGCGGCGTGATCGCGACCTGTCACACGTCTTTGTTCGTCATTCCCGCGCTCTTCCACGAGTTTCCTGCATCGGTGCTGCGAAACACGCCGCCGCCCGTGCATTCGAAGAAGCAGAAATTGAGAAACGCGCCGACGATGCCGTTCGGGTTCGTGTGATCGACTTGCAGGTTCCTGAGAAATTGTCCCGACTTCGGGAACGATCGCGAGGTCCACGTCACGCCGGCGGAGTACGAGACGCGAAGGTCATTCAGTGACGCGATGTAGAGCGTCGATGGATTGCTCGGCGCGACGCGCAGAATCTCGACGCGCGTTCCCTCCGGCAACGGCATCACGATCCAGCTCGCACCGCCATCATCGGACCGCGCAATCAACTCCGTGCCCGCGGCATAAAGGATTCGCGGATCCGACGGTGCACTTGCCGCGGCAGTGACGGGGAAGGTGGACCAACAATTGTCCATTCGTTGACGCCGGCATGTACCGCCGATGTGGCGAACAGCAACAATGCGAGCAGGCGAGAGTGGAGCATTGCATCGAATATAGGTCTCGTGCGCGCGCGATGGCGTCACGAATCAGGCGATTCGAAGAGAGGAGCTTGTTCGCTTGCGCGTGTGCCATCGTCCACAAGCTCGCGGTGGTCCAGCGGCCACTCCGGCCGAAACAAGCGCAGGGGAGGTGGCCCGAGAATATGAATCCTCGGCTCAGTTCCGTTCGGAGCAAAAATGACTCCAGTACCTGAGCATCGACGTTCTTGAGGCTGAATAATCACCTCTCGCGTTCTCTTGCTGCGCCTGCACTTTCGAGTAACCGTGCCATAACACGATCAAATACTCGCGGCGATACAAGCGAGGCTGAAGCCGACTACGGTGTAATCGAGATGTTCGGTCATAGTCGTGTCGCTTGGCCGCGGTCAGGAATGTTCAACAGTTCCGCTGCGCAACTGAATGCTTCTCGGAGAAAGACGCTCGAACCACAGCTCTTCTTTCTGTTACTCGAAGGGAACTGTCGTCGACGCGATTCCACTGTGACCATTGTGGTCGATTACGGAGCGATGGGCGTTCAGGAACATATCAGCGATTCTGCGAGCCATTTCAGAAGATGCGTCGCCTGTTCGGTACGCGATCGACAGTGCAAATTCGGGCAAAGATCCCAGCAGTACGATCAAGCGATCCAAATCCTCAGGCTCATACTCGACAAGGAGTCCCGGCACGGACAGCACATCTACGACGACGTGCTGACGTCGTGTCTTTATCTCCCACGAGTCGTGGGACAACCGGGCCGCACCAACGGAACTTAGAATCTGGTGCACTGCCTCTCGCTGCACGGGCTCATCGAAGAGTACGAGTACGTTCTCCATGGGTGTTATCGATTTAGTTGTAATCGTTCGATCACGATCAGGAAACGTCTAACAACTCCGCCGCGGTTCGCCGCGCAACCCTTAAAGCTGTCTGCAAGGCGTCTAATGGAACAGTAAGCTCGTGCTCCACGACCGAGCTATGAACGTCTCTGGCGTGAATGACGCCAGCACAGTCGATCCCTCTCGTGTTAGCTGTACATTAAACGGACCATCCATGAACATGAATGCAGCCTTGGCCCCGTTGTAGCTCAACTTAAGTACTGCAGGTGACCACGCATCGAGCAATACCGCCACAAAGTCTCGCCATCCGGTCTCAGGGAAATCGAAATCGCCGGCGTGAATGTAGACAACTCCAATGACAGGGCCTGAGGCGGTCCGGTGAAACGGGCCATCGATCACGATTTCGAATTGCCGGCATTCGATGTCTGGTGTTTCGTAATGCATTTACGAATCGCTTTGAGAGTGCCGGTCGTGGCGATTCCCGTACTCGCGCTCGAGTCGGACGATTGCCCGAGTCGCCGCGTTTCTGATAGCGCTGTCGGAGTGGTTTGCCAACTCGCCCAATTGCGGAAAAGCGCCCTTAAACCGGAGTTTAGCGAGCGCCGCAGCGGCCCCC
>JBQCJC010000610.1:0-3408 GCA_051953135.1 Thermoanaerobaculia bacterium
GTGATTGCACGTTCGTCACGCAAATCCGAATCACGATTCTTCCCATACCGCTACCGCGCGCGCGATCACGACGACCGCATCTACTTGGCAGCCGTACGTGCGTCCTGCGAATGCCGAGTGGATACGGTCGTCGCGATTGCACGTTCGTCACGCAATCCGAATCACGATTCACATACCGCGCGCGCGATCACGACGACCGCATCCACTCGGCAGCCGTACGGGCGTCCGGCGAAGCAACCAGCGCTGCCGGCCGTGCCGGCCCGGCCCGGCCCGACCGGATCACGGATCCGATCGGGCCTGGAAGGGGGAAAGCGTCGGCGCTAGATAGCTTGGCGGCCCGGTGCTAGTTGATCGTTGCGCCGACACCTTACGCGTACTGCAACACCCATGCACAGCGTTGCGTTTGACGCAAACGACTAAAGCGAGCTCAGAATCGTTCGTGCGCGATCCAGATGCGACGCCACCGCCGTTCGCTGCGTCTGCAGAAATGCTCGCAGCTCCCCGTCTCGCGCTGACGGGATCAACGCCGTATCCAATGCATTCAGCAGCCACTGATGCACATCCACCTGCGTCTGCATATACGTCCGATCGTAAGCCGTCCCGCTGTACGTATTCAGATTCGTGATCGTCTGCTGCGTCCCGCTGCGCAGCGCCGACGTGATGCTGTTCTCCGTCGCCGTAATCCCCTTACGCGCGAAGAGATCGCGTGCTGAATTCAGCGCACTCGTGTGATCCGACACCATCATCTGCGCGAACTCCCGCACCTGCGCATTCGTCGCTCGCGACGCCGCCGCATTCCCCTCGGCGATCTCCCCTTCATTCGCCGTCGCCACGATCCCCGCGATCTCCGCGTGCGGCGTTGCATTCGCCCAGAACGACGCATCCTGATCCATGCTGCCGCTCGTCGCACATGCACTGAGAACCACACACGCCAAACCCAGAGCTACCAGATTCGCAACCTTCATCGAGACTCTCCTTTGCAAAACCTTCCGTGTCGATTTGCGTCAGTCGCAAAACTTGCACCTGCTTCAAATCCACCCGTCGTGCAACAGGAGCCCCTTCAGTAACCTCCGATTCTTCGCCGCGCTCTGTACCGCGTGCGTGAACTCCGCCTCCGCCACCGTAGGAATCCCCAGCGTCCGCAGCACCTCCAGCGACGGTCCCGCAAGCGGCTCATCCGCCTCCCGCACATCCGACTCGCGCATCGTCGTCGCGAACCCATCGATCGCATTGCGAAGCGGCGCCGTCACGATCGGAGGCAGACGCTTGTCGGGATGCAAACCCTCACACAGCAGCAACAGCAGATCGTGCAATCGCGCCACATGCAGCGTTGCGGCCGTGCGCTCCCCCTCACTGTGAAAGTAATGCAGCACCGGATACGCGAGATGCTCCTCCGTGTACATGTGAATCATCCCCGTGATTTGAACGAGATGTTGATCGAGCGCCTGCAGTTCCTCCCCGTTCCACGCGCGCTCGAGAATCACCTCCGGCTTACTGCCGAGATCGCTCACTAACGACGCGAAGGTGCGCTTATGCACCACCGCCGCAATCACATCGATGAGAAACGTAATCGCCAGAGTGACCGAGCCCAGCCCTCCGATCGTTGCGAACGAGCTCACGATCCGCCAGAACGATCCGTTAGGCTGAAAATCGCCATTGCCTAGCGTCGACAGCGAATACGCCACATAAAAAATCCGGCTCGGTAAATCGACCGGCAGTTTCGTATGCGTATCGACGAGCGATTGTGGATCGGCCGAATAAATCAGCACCCACGCCGTCCACATCATCGCGATCCACAACACCACTGTGTTGAGCAGAATCGCGGACCCGACAAACGACAGTGCGCGATGATTTCTCCACCGTCGATGGGCCGCCAATGCGATCCGCCATTGCAGAGCAGCCACATGCCTGGAAATCGGCCCGCCGCCGTGTGTTCCTAACGTCGTCCAGACGATATCGATCACGACAGCAGCGAGAAGAAGAATGCCCGTTACGGCGCAGAGGTACGGCACGGAAAGCAAGAGCGGGGCCGCGCGCCCTTACGGCACGCCTCCCGCAATGCGTCCAGTGCATGCGTTACCGAGGCCCGAAAGCGAAGGTGATGCGGCGATTTGGAGTCGTCATGGCGCCGTCGCCGAAATACCAGCGCATCCTCGAAAAGCGGCCGCATCCGCCGGGCCAGCATGGTGCACGGCGTCGCATGAAAATCGGCGCGTATGGCAGCCGCCTCATTGAAAAACAAAAACTCCGCGCCTTCTACGGAATCGCCGAACGCCAGATGCGCCGCTACGTCGACGAAGCATTGCGCCGCACCGGACCGACCGGCACCAACCTCTTACAACTCCTCGAAACACGCCTCGACTCCCTCGTCTATCGCCTTGGATTTGCTCCATCGATCTGGGCCGCGCGACAACTCGTCGGACACGGCCACGTGCGCGTCAATGGCAAGCGCGTCGATATCCCTTCGTATGGCGTACGTCCAGGGGAAACCATTGCGATTTCCGAACGCATGATGCGCAGCCGGCAAATGGCCGTATGGGCCGAGCGTGGCGGCATTGTGCCGCCGCCTTATCTCGAGCTCGATCGCGAGCAGACGATCGGAAAACTCCTGCGCCTTCCCGAGCGCGACGAAATTCCGATTCCCATCGACGACCGACTCATCGTCGAGTTTTATTCTCGTTGAGACCTCACAATGCACAGACTCGCGGTCCTGTCGCTCCTCATTAGCCTTCCCGCATTCGCACAAATTCAGGTTCCGGCAGGCCAGCGCGCCGTCCTCTTCGCGCGCGACCTCGAACAAATCGGACAAATCCTGACGCTGGAGGATGGAACGATCCTCGTCAGCCGCCCGAAAATGAACGACGTCATCGCATTACGCGATCGCGATGGCGATGGACGTGCCGATGATGCGCGTACCGCGATCGCGTCTGTAGAACAAGCGCACGGGCTGGCGATGCGCGGACGCGTGCTTTATGTAGCAGGCGTCAAAAAGGTCGTCGCCGCCGAGCGATTACCCGACGGCACTTTCGCCGCGCCACACGAAGTCATTACAGACCTGCCCGATGGTGGAGGACATCCGTACAGAACGATTGGCGCGGGTCCGGACGGATTGCTGTACGTCGCCGTCGGCAGCTCTTGTACGGACTGCGATGAGACCAATCCCGAATATGCCTCGATTCTGCAATTCGATGCTGACGGTTCCAATCGTCGCATTTATGCCCGCGGCATACAGAATCCCCGCGGCATTGCGTGGGATCGCAGCGGCGAATTATGGGGCGTCGATGACGGCGAATTGAGGCTGCATTACGGCTGGCCCGTGTGCAGTGGGAAACGCGCGGTCATCGCATCGAGCGTGACGCCGGAAGGAATCAGCAAAGAAAAGTTCTGCAAATCGACAGAAGCGGCCGC
>JBQCJC010000611.1:0-8880 GCA_051953135.1 Thermoanaerobaculia bacterium
CCGTGGCTTTGCGGCGCAGCGTGCGCTCCTGCGTGAGAAACAGATTCTTCACGAGCTGCTGCGTGAGCGTCGATCCGCCCGCGACCATCTGCTTGCTGCGCAGATCGGTGTACAAGGCACGCGCGATGCCGCGAATGCTGATGCCTTCGTGCGAGTAGAACGAACGATCCTCGGTCGCAATGATCGCGTCGGTGAGAATCTTCGGCACCGCATTGAGCGAGACCGGCACGCGATCTTCCATCTGGTTGTCGTAGATCGACGTGATGAGCTCGGGCTCGATGCGCACGCCGCGCAACGTGATGTTGTCGGTCACGCGGCGAATCGTGCGCACGGTCTCGCCATCCATCTCGACGAGCACGGGCATGGCGTGAAACTCCATGTCCGGATACTCGAAGTTGTTCAAAAAGATCTCGAGATCGTCGCCGCTGTAGCGGTACTCGCCCGGACTCTCGACACGGCGATTCACTTCGCGATAGCCGACGTGATTCAGCTTCGGCTCGAGCAGCGCGCGCGGAAAGCGTTTGCCCGGCACGATGGCCGTGGCGTCGCTGTACACGCGGCTCGGGAGATCCCACATCCGCGCCGAATTGAATTTCTTCGTGATGACGACGTACGTGTAGCCGACGTAGCCGATGAAGGCCACGAACAGGACCATCACCGTGACAGCGAGCCCGGCGGAATGGCGCCAGAGGAAATCCTTGATGCGGGAGCGTTTTGCCATCTGCTGCGTATGGTGAACGAAAAACGTCCGTCGCGCATTCGTGCGACGCGTATCCGCGTTCCCTCGGCCGCGTTCCCTCGCGTGCGCTTCCCCGAAGATGTGACTCGCTGCTTCGTCGCCGCGATCCGATCTTGCGGGCACGTTTCGAAAGGAGAAACCTGCCATGCGAGAGAACGACTTCGAAGCTGCATTCGAACAGGAAAATTTGTCGGAACCATTTCTCGGGCCGATGCTCGGAGAAGGCGAAGACGAGGGACAGTTTGAACAGTACGGCGAAGGATTCGGCGATCCCGAGGGATTCGGCGAGAGCGCATTCGAGAGCGGCGATCGCTTCCTCGGTCAACTGCTCGGCGAAGGCGAAAACGATTTCGAAGGATTCGGTGAAGGCGAACAGTTCTTCGGCAAGCTGATCAAGAAAGCGCTGCCGGTGCTGAAGAAAGTCGCGAAGGTTGCGGCGCCGATCATCGGCACGGCCGTGGCCGGTCCGATCGGCGGAAAGATCGGCAGCCTCGCCGGCAACTTACTCGGCGAAGGCGAAAACGATTTCGAATTCGAGCTCGAATACGAGACCGAAAGCGAAAGCGAGTTCCAGGCGGTCATGCAAGGACCGCTGACCGAACAACAGGCGCTCGGCGAGCTCATGGCCACCGCGGCCGCGAATGCGGCGACGGACATGGAAGCCGAAGCGCAGATCGGCGCGGCGACGATCATCGCGCTCACGCCGCACGATCGACAGGCATTGCGTCACGTGCTCGCGAATTTGAATCGCGGCACCGCCGTGCTCACGCGCATCCTCCGTCGCAATCGTTCCACCGCACCGTTCGTGCGCACCGTGCCGACGATCGTGAAACGCACCGCCGTCTCGTTGCAGAAACAAGCCGCGGCCGGACGTCCGATCACGAAGCAGGTCGCGGCGAAAACAATGGCGAAGCAGACGAAGAAAGTCCTCGCCTCGCCCGCCGTCTGCTCGCACGCAGTCGCCCGCAACGTTCGCGCGACGAAGGCCGTGAGCAATCGCATCAACAAAGTGCAGCGCGAGATGTTCGACTGAACCGCCACGCACATCTCAAAGGAGAGATGGCCATGAGCATCGGTGCATTGAATTACGAAACTCTCGAGGCCTCGCAGGAAGCGGGCGCGTTCTACGAGAACATCGCGCGCGCGGCGCAGAGCGGCCAGCGCTATCAACCGCTTTCGCTGCTGGCGATGAAAGCCGCACGCGCGGCGCTCGTCGAAGGCGGAGGCCAGGGCGGCGAGCTCGAATTTGAATTCGAAACTCAATTCGAAAGCGAAGCGGAGTGGGAAACGTCGCCGCAATCATTCATGCATTCGTTCAGCGCGAACGAGGCAGGACCATCCGCCACACTGATGGAACACCTCGGACACGCCGCGGCGGAAGCGGAGAGCAACGGCGAGGCATTCGCGTTTCTCGCGCCGCTGCTGCCGCTCGCGATGAAGGCGTTGCCGCTGGCGATGAAAGCATTGCCGAGCGCCGCGAAGCTGCTGCCGAAAGCGGCGTCGATGATCTCGAAAGTCGCGCCGAGAATGATCAAAGGCGTGAACGCGGTCGCGAAGACGCTGCGCACGAATCCGGTGACGCAGCCGCTCGTGCGCGCGCTGCCGCAAGTCGTGCAGAAGACGACCGCGGATCTCGCCGGCCAGTTCGCACGCGGACAGAAGATCACCGCGCAATCCGCCGCACGCACACTCGCGAAACAAACCGCGAACGTGCTCGGCGATCCGAAAGCCGTGGTCAACACGGTGCGACGCGCGAATCACGTCGACAAACGATTCCATCAAGCCGTCGCCGCGAAGCCGTGTGTCTGCCGCTGATCGGAGAACGTCATGACCGCGATTCTCGAGATGCCCGCGGAGTTCGTCGTTCCGCAAAAAGCGCCGGCCGCACCGCCGCACGCCAAAGCGTTGTTGCCGACGTGGCTGCGAGCGCAGGCGATCAACGTCACGCGTCACGCCGCGGGACTGCGTCCGTTTGCGCGCGATGAATTCGGCACCGATGCATCCGCACCGACCGAAGGTCACATTCGCGCGGCGAACGATCTCATCACGCGACTGCGCGACGGGTTGCTGAAACTCGCATCGCGCGTGACGGAAGCGGCGAACGTCGCATCGCGAGAACCATCGACACGCAATCTCACCACGCTGCTCAAATCGAAAGACATGGCGCAGCAGTGGGTGCAGTCGATCGAGAAGATCTGGGATTTTTACTTCGAGCTGTTCGGGCAGCGGCAGACGCGTTTCGGCGAGTGGCTGCTTTCGTGCGATCGCGTCGCACTCGACTGCTATCAGTACTCATACCTCGGCATCGGCAACGCGAAGTCGATCCCTGCGCCGCCGCCGTTTTCGTACATGAAGACCGGCTTCTCGCCGGCGACGTTCCGCCGCTCGATTCCGCTGCAGAGTCTCGGTCTGCAACTCAATCCCTTCCCACTCATTCAACTTCCGTATCACCGCCTCATGAATCCGTGGACGCTCGGCGCGGTGCTGCACGAGGTGAGTCACAACCTGCAGAACGACCTCGGTCTCGACAAAGTGATCCCCGCGGCGATCGAGCAGCGACTCACGCAGGCGCAGATGCCGCGCGCGGTCGTCACGACCTGGACGCGCTGGAATCGCGAGACGTTCGCGGACATGGCCGGCTTGTTGTTCGGCGGACCCGCGATCGTGTCATCGCTCATTGATGTCGTCGGACGCTCGCGCGAATCGACGATGACTTTCACGGAAGGCGCGCCGCATCCGACGCCGTATCTGCGCACGTTTCTCAGTTGCGAGCTACTGCGTCGCATGGGTTTCGAGGATGAATCGAAAACGATTCGCGCGACGTGGCGGCAGCTTTATCCGCAACCGAATACCGCGAGCATTCCACGCGCAATGCTGACGACGTTCGAGGAAGCGTGCGCGCTCGTCGTCGACACGATTTGCTATCGGCGTTACGAAACGCTCGGCAACAAAGCGCTCGCGGAGGTCATCCGCTTCGAACACAAAGAACAGGTGATGATCGAAGAAGCGGCGCGACGACTCGCGACCGGAACGGATCCGGGCGTGGTGCCGGAGCGTTTTCTCATCGCCGCCGCACGCATTGCGTTCGATCGCAGACTCGCGCGTCCCGGCGCAATCACGCATCACTTCTACCGCGAGCTGGCGAGGAGATGACGATGGCCACGATCGATCCTCTCGTGCAGTTGCACCGCGCGCTCGCTGATCTCGACAACGCGCTCGCTGAGCTCGCGCTCCTCGCGGGCGATGTGCCGGAAGACGACGAGCCCGCGATCGTCGATGCATTGCGCGATCGCGTGAACGACGTGCGCGGAGACATCGCGGATGCCGCGAGTGCGCTGCGCGATCACGACGGACTGGCGATGTGTCACGAACGCTTCAACGTCGCGGCATCGCGTATCGCGAGCGAGCTCACGACGCGCGCGCACATCGTCGAGATCGCATCCATCGCGATCGAGCGCGATGGCGCGTGGACGAAATGGAGCGACGCGGTGCAGCAGGGACTCGATCGCTGCACGAGCGCGCACGACACCGTGGCCGCGGCCCTCCTGGGCTGCTGGCGAGAGACGCATCGAGTCGCTTAGGAGGAGACGCTCATGTTCGACGACGAAATCCTGAATGAAGTCGAAGAGATCAATTCGACGCTGCAAACCCTCAGCGCCGGCGCAGGAGACACGCAAACGCCGGTGATGCCGTTCGCGAACACGCTGCTCGCGAAACTGCCGGCGGATGCGATGCAGGCGCGCGCGATGCTGAGTCAGTTGTTCCCGATCAAGAACGGCATCGCGACGTACGTCGAGCCGAACACGTTTACGCAAACGGTCTACAACAGCGTCGTGCCGCTGACCGGCGAAGACGCGAGCATGCAGCTCGTCGTGAATGATCTGGTCACGACCGCGCAGAAGTTGCTCGATGAAATCGTTCCGCAATCGGGCGGCAGTGCCGTGCGACTCGAGCTCGAGAATCTGCTGAAAGCATTCGCCGAGCCGTTCGTCGTCGATCGCATCGATCTCGCGTTCGAGACTCTCTCCGGCCAGATCGCGGCGGGCGAGTTTCCGAGCGCGGACAAAATCGGTGGCGCACTCGGACGTCTGCGCGATGAGCTCGCGCTCTGCCGCAATTGTCCCGAGACGCTGCCGGACGATGAGCGCCGCACGCCGTTCACGACGCTGGTCGTGTACACGAACATGCTGTACAGCGGCTGGAACGCGCTCAAGCAGCGCGACGATCTGCTCCTCGGCCGCGTGATTCGCGAGATGCACGAGTTGCTCACCCCAACGCGTCGTGCGCAGCGGCGTCTCGTGAACGCATTCGAAGCGGAGTGGATCGGACATCCGGAGCGAATGACGATTTCGCTCAAAGACAACGCGAACATGACGGTCGCGAATCTGTTGTCGTGGATCGAGGATCTCGCCTCGCCACGCACCGCGGAAGTCATCCTGAGCGGACGCGAAGCGATCGTCTCGTCGTTCCTTCCGACCGTCACGAAGATTCACGCGGCGATCGAAGACGGATTGCTGCCGCTGCTCGCGGAGAACGCGATGACGAACGACGATTGCAAACCAGCCTCGGTGTCGCTCGGCACTCCGCGCACACGACGCGCGGCGGGACTCCTGCTGCAGCACATCTGCGCGCTGCAGGAGAAAGCCGAGAAGTTACCGCAGTGCGATCCGCCGCCACCGCCACCGGCGTACGGATCTTCACCCGCGAAATCCGACCGTCCACACATTCCCGTGAAGCGCCGCGCTGCTCCATCGAACAGCGCGCAGAGTTGAGGAGACGCACATGCCCACGAACAAGGACTATCAGGATCTTCTGGATCAACTCGCCGCGTTCCGTGAAACGGTGGCGAAGCAGATGGCGACGAAGTTCGCGTCCGATCCGCGTCTCGCCGAGGCGGTGTCGGAACAGATCGAGGATCTCGAGCGCGCGTATCTCGATGCGCAGGCGCAACAGCCGGCACCGACGGACAACGGCCTCGCGGATCTCATCGGCCTCGGACCGAATGCGCCCGCGGATCTCTCGAGCGCGTACATCGTGCCCGAGGTGCAGCGATATGACGAGACGATCGCTTCGGAACGCATCATCGCCGCCGGCGATCTCTACTACGTCTATCAACACGAGAAGATCGGCGTGTTTCGCGTCGTGCAAAAACTCGAGCAGTTGTGGGCCGCGGGTGCGGTGCGACTCTCGAATGGCGACGGCGCGAATCGTTTGTATCGCTTCGCGCGACGCCGCGTGTTGCGTTTCACGCGCGACGAACGACTCGGCGCGTACTGCCGCGCATTCGGTTACTGCGGCTCCGCGTTGCCGCCCGCCGGCGCGCAACCGAACTCGCAATTCCATCACCTGTTCACGCACTTCATTCGCGAAGTAGCGTTGTTCTGGCGCGACAAGCGCGTCGCCGAAGTGATGCGCGAACGCGCGAACGATCCGACGTTCGGCTCGATCGCAACCGTGCGACGCGCGGGACTCGATCTTCGCAACAATCTGAAGTTCAGCTCCTACGGGCACATCAACGTGTTGCGCGTCGAAACTCTGCAGTTGCTCGACGAAGCGTTCAAGATCCTCGGCGCCGATGACGTGCGCAAACTCTTCGGCGCCGAGACCGCGTGGGACGTGATCGAAGAAATGTCGTCGCGCTTCTTCAACGATCCGATCAGCACGTCGCCGCGCCAGCGCATGGCCGTCGCGGGTCGCGAGCTGTTGAAGTGGCTCGCGCAGCCGCACATTCTGAAGACGGGACGCACGCAATTCGAAGCACAGCTCGTCGCGGTCGCAGAGTTCGCGGAGGAGTGGCTCACGAGTGCGGAGTCGGTCGGTGTCACGAGCCCGCGAAACAGCGCGCGCGTGTACGAATGGAAACCGCGAGCGGTGAGTGGAGCGGCGAGCGTCTAGCTCGTCGCTTCACGATGTAACGAATGACGTCCTTGCATCACTACTTCCTCACCAGTCATGCGCGCTCCGGCCATCGGTCCCGCCGTGGTACGAGAAACAGACGTCTCCGACGTCGTGGAAGAGTTGGTGCGAATCGCATCGCGGAAGAAAAGCGAGGGTGACGTCGTGCTCGACGTCACCCTCGACGGGTTTCGCTGCGTGGTCATGCGCGATCACCCTTCGACGCAATTGAGTCCGCGCGAGATCGAGATCGCGCGCATGGTCGCAGCCGGACATCCGAACAAGACCATCGCGGCGGTGCTCGAGATCAGCACGTGGACCGTCGGCACGTATCTCCGCCGCATCTTCGCAAAGCTCGGCGTGAGCTCACGCGCCGCGATGGTCGCGAAAGTGGAACGCCGGATCAACGCGTCGACACCTCCACCGTTCCGAAGCCCGTGAGCCTGGTCGTCTCGTCAATCAAACCGATGGCAATCTTCGATGACCCTTCCGACACATTGATGCCGGTCTTGTAGCGATAGTTGATGCCGGAGATGTTCTGGTACTGCTCGGGCGTGATCTCGACCGTCTGCGCCGCCTTGCCGCCCTGCAGGTAATTGCGATCGCGTCCGGCCAGCGCGAAGTGCACGTTGAACGATGCGACGTACTTCGAGCCGTCGTTCGTCGGCAGGAACGTGAGCTTGTTCATCGGCACGACGACGTCGATCGGAATCGTGTAGTACCCGCGCGCCTTCACGGGCTCGCCAGCGTTGACCGCGATCGCGAGCTCGTTCACCGGACGCGGATAGATGAGCGACGCGGCGACGAGATCATCCATCTCGCGCGCGGTCGATTTCTCGAGCACTTCAGTGCGCGTGCGCACTTTCAGATCGGGACGATTGCGCACCTGCACCTGCACGCTGCGCGGACCTTCCTGGCCATTCGCGCGATACGCGAGTGAGTAGTACGTGCCGAGGTCGTTGTTGATCTGCGTGAATGTGTCGTTGATTCCGCTCGGACCGCGGAACCACTTGCCGCCCGTGCGACCCGCGAGTGAATCAAGCGTTGCGGCGCTGTTCTGCAAAAGATCCTGACCGAAACTTCCGGCGATGCTGCGACTCGAATCGCCGACGAAGTGACTGCCACCGCTCGCCGAGCCGGCTTTCACCGGCACCGATGCTGCGCCGCGCGTCGACAACTCGAGACGCACGTCGGGCTCGACCGCGTAAATCGTGATGCCGTTCGCGGCGGCGGAGCGCGCGATGTTGTCGATGACGTTCTGCCAGTAGCGACGCGCGCCTTCTCTGCGCTCGAGTCGCTGCACGGTATCGGAGCCGTCTTCCACCTGATCGAACGGCCGCTCCTGCGGCAGATTCAGATCTTCTTCGAGCGTCCACGCTTCACTGCCCGGCTCCGCGCCGAGACCGAACGTGACCATCACCAGCACCTTGCGTCCTTCGATGTCCGCCATCGACGACGTGAGCGCGCGAATCTGTCCGAGACGATGCTCGATGCGACGTCGCGACGCCCATACGTATTCGCGTTTCGCCTGCGCCGGATTGTCGCCGCGACCCAGTGCGAGTCGCAGCTGCGCAACGTCGGCAGTGAAGCCGCTGAGACGCATCGTGCTGTCGTCGATTGCCGCTTTGAGCGCCTGCTGGATCGCCGCGCGATCGCCGGTAAACGCGAGCGCGACTTTGTTCTCCGCGGTGGGACGAACGACAGACGCGACGTCGCCGTCGCGCATCGTGTTCACGAACTCCTGCAGTCGCGTGTAGAGACGCGCGCGCGTGTTGCGCCAGAGCTCGACGTCATCCATGAAGAAGACGATGTGCCGCGGTGGCGGCTCGACCGCGGCTTCGGCCGGATGCGTGCCGTCGTTGCCGATCGATGCGTGTGTTGCGCTTTCGTCGAAGTACGAGAAGTTCGTGACCTCTTGCGGTACGCCTTTCTCGAGCACGACGAAATCATCTTTGGTGAGGCCGTGCACCGGCTGCCCTTTGGCATCGGTGACGACGACGTCGAGGTTGTGCAGGCGCACTTCAAACGTTTCGATGTACGGAACCTGCGATTCAGCAGCGAGGAGACCGGGGGCGAGGGTAACCAGGAGCAGTGCGAGCGCCGTGGACTTCATGCGGAAGCCTCCCTTTCGTGTGGGCGGCTCTGCTGCGGACGGCATGCCCGGGATTTTGGCGGTTTTTCGAGGATTTTGTCGCCAGTGGGCGACAGAGGCGTCCTGAAAGTGGAGGGGGGGGGGGGGGGGGGGG
>JBQCJC010000612.1:0-11328 GCA_051953135.1 Thermoanaerobaculia bacterium
CAAGAAAGGCCTGCTTGGCGGTCAGGCGACTCAGGCCATCTATGAAGAACAGATGCTTCCGATCGGCTATTGGGAGGGCACCGGGCGCCTGGAAATTCGCTTGAGCGTTGCGGCGCGTGGCGGATCCGCGACTGTGGATTCCGTCGCTGCTTCGGCGGAGTACTCGGTGAAAACGAAACTATCCGATCCCGCGCCACAGGCGTCACTCGCAGACATGGGCCGCGATCTCAAACGGATGATCGGATTCGGCCAGAAGAAAGAAGAAGCGACTCGTCCCACGGCCACTGGTCTCGATCTGCAATTCATTGAAGAAGTCACGGCGAAGGCTTCCGGCCGCTTTGCAAAGAGCGTCGCCGAGACCAGTACTGTCCTCGCGACAGAGGCCTCACTATCGGCCGGAACGGCCCTGGCGGTTGCGGGGGATTGGGCCGCCGCAATCGAGTCGTGGGAAAAGGCTCCGATCAAGAACTCGAAAAACGACTGGATGCGTTTGTACAACCTCGGCGTCGGTCATATCGCGCTCGCATTTCACATTTACGACGAGGGCGGGGATTCGGCGCAGGCGGGCGGCCTTTTCGACCGAGGTGGACAACTTCTGTTGAAGTCCGCGGAGCTCAAGCCCAATGAGAAACACGTCACTGAGGCGCTTCAGCAATATGCGCGCTTCAAGGATGCCATGGCGAACGTAGCGATCGAGGCCGCCGCACGCGGCGCGGCAGAGCGAAAAGCAATGGCGGATATCGCGGCGCAGCGCGAAAAGCTATTAAAAGATAAGCGGCCGGATACCGCGAAAGAACAGGAATTTCGTCAACTTGTTGCGGTCCGCATCAAGGGCGCCAAGGGACTACTCGCCGGGGATGATAAATCCGAGCTCGAGCAAATCGGGCAAAAGGGCTATGGGCTTACGACGATTCAATCCCAGCGCATCGTGTTTCAGGAGAGCAGGCGTTTGGAAGCAGCGGCGGAGGCCATTGAGACCTATACCACCACCTTCTCCTCGCTGGTCGACGACGGAGTGCTCTCTGTCGACGAAAAAGAAGTGCTCAGGGGGCTCGCAAAGAATCTCGACATACCGCGATCGTCAGTCGAATCCGTGCATAAGCGATTCACATACGAAGACGCGGCTCCTCAAAAAACACAGGGAACCACGAAACCTAAGAGTGGCAAAGACTAATGCTCTGGCGCATTTGCGTTCGGTGTGTTTACGTCTGGCTGTTTCTGCACGGCGCGTTGTCTTATGCGCAGAATTGTGTGACGCAAGCGCTGGGCAGCCTCGATAAAGCGCGTGCAGAACTGGCTGTTGGTGACGTCGAGAAGGGACGAGCCTGGATCGAACAGGCGACGCTCGAGTGCTCGACGAGCGCCGTGGTGCTTCGCAAGGTCGCTGATCTCTATGAATTGATCGGTGAAGCCGACACAGCGCGTTCTTATCGACAGCGTGCCGAGGCGCAGGATCGTGGTCCGCAATTGACGCTGCAACCTCCGGCAGGTCGCACTGCAGGAAATGAGAACGCGGATTGTGTCGGTGTGCTATCCGGCCAGAAGGGCTGGGTCCGTGAGAAGTACGCGATTGCAATCGGCGTCAGCGAATTCGTCAATGCAAAGATTCGCGATCTTCGCTATGCGGCAAAGGACGCCAGCAATTTTGCCTCGGCGCTGACGAATCCCTCCGTTGGCCGCTTCAAGAGCGATCCCGAGCATGTGAAATTACTTGTAAATGAAGCGGCAACCGTTCCCGCGGTTCGTACCGCGATCAATGACGTCGCTCGTGCTGCGCGCCCCGAGGATCTGGTCGTGCTGTATATCAGCTCGCACGGGACTTCGGCGGAAAGCGATATCGCAAGCGACGACGCAAAATCGGGCTACATCGTGACGCACGAGACGGACCCGCAAAATCTCTATGGGACCGCGTTTCCAATGGAGGAATTACGACGTGTCGTCGAGAAGCGAATTCGTGCATGTCGAATCGTGCTGTTCCTCGACACCTGCTACAGCGGCGACACAGTCGCCCCGGCAGCAGGCCAATCGAAAGCGCTGGAGCTCGGTGGCGTAAGCGACGCCGCGAAACAAAAGATCGCGCAAGGCGTCGGTCGGGTGGTGATCGCCTCCAGTCGTAATGACGAGCTTTCCTGGGAATCGGAGCGGGATCAGAACAGCTTTTTCACGCACTTTCTGCTCGAAGCTCTGCGTAGTCGCGGCGGAACCTCCGACATTACGAGCATCTTCACGTATCTGCAGAGGAATGTTCCGACCGCCGTCCGCCGGGAAATGGGTGGCGCGCGTCAGACCCCCGTTATGTGGCCGGAGGGCCAGCGAATCGACATTGTCATTGGAACGGCCGTAGATGAATGAAGGAGTCTTGTGATGACGTGGAAAACCGCGGCGTGCGTCTTTCTATGTAGCGTGCCTCTGTTCGCTTCGGTCGAACCAAAGCGAGGAGCAAAAGCGATCTTTGTAGAGAGCATGACCGGCTCCGAGGTCAAAGCTGGTACGTCCGCGGCGACGCCGAGACACGAGACGTCTTCGCGAAAGCCCGCGGCGCAAGCGAATCGCAACAGTGCCGAAGTCACGGGCGTCATGTATTACGTGGAACTGGTCTCGGCAGCGGGCGAGCGAACGCGCGTTTCGGCGGATCACATCTTTCGATCCGGTGACCGGATTTTGTTGCACGTCATTTCGAGCATCGACGCCGACGTCGCCGTTTACCAGAAGCGCGCGGATGGTCGGGCGGCGCGCCTGTTTCCGGACGCGCGCATCAATGCAGGCTCCGCGGTAGTCGGTCGGGGTGTGGATACGGTGTTGCCGTCGCCTACGAGCTGGTTTCGCTTCGATGATGAAGTCGGAACGGAGCATCTTGTGCTGATGCTGACTCCTCGTCGTGCTCCCGGAGCGACACCGCAGCCAGCCGTGCCCGCGGCAGTTGCGGAAGCGGTGCGCTACGACGATGTCGTGCGAACCAGGAGCAAAGGCTTGATTGTCGAAACAGAGAGCTCTGGCAGTCAGCAGGGCACGTATGTAGTCGGCGATTCGATCACGAGCGCGCCAGCCGATCCCATCGTCGTGACCATCACACTCGTCCATCGCTGAGAAACATCATGGGTGGCCAACAAAGCAGCGGTGCCGGATGGGCGAACGTCATCGCGATGCTGGCCGTTCTGGCCGCGTGGGTCACGGTCGCGGTGATGTTTTCGCAATGGGAGTACCAGAAGCGCAAAGACGAGCAGGACGCAATCGCAACGCAAACTCTGGTGGACCGGGTGGGAACAGTCGTGACGAAACTGGCGCCCACACGTCTTGTTCCCACGATCCAATGTGCTCCGGCCATCGATGACCGAAACGACGGAGTTCTTGGCGGAATCCTTGAGGTTGCAATCGTGATCCGAAACGAGGGCCGGCCGGCTCGCGCGGTCAAAGTCTGGGCCGCCGCGATTGCGACCGCCGCTGGTCAGAGCGAGGCGCCGGCTGAGGATGAATCGCTGGTGCTGATCGATCGAGATCTGTTGACCGACCGGCAAGTCTCCACGGATGCCATGCGATTTCGCCACGCGATCAGTGGAGAAGAAATTGGCGCGCTCACGACGAACGCGTTGAATGACATTCTCGAGCGGCGGACCAGACTTGCCGTGCAGGGCCACATCGCGTACGTCGACGACGATGAACGCAGCCGCTGTATGGCCTTTCGTTCGGAATGGCACGCATCGGACGCCACCTGGCGCGAAACCGCGATCAAAGATCTCGACGTTCGTGATTGTCCGATCGATGCAGGCGCACTTCCGAACTGACACGAATCCTGCCGGCCGGTGTTGCCGGGTATCCTTCGCGCCACCATGGGAACCCCAATCAAAGCCGCGGTCTGCCGCGAGTTCAACGCCCCGCTCACCATCGAAACGGTCCTTCTTGATCCACCACGCACCGGCGAGGTGCGCGTGCGTCTCGCCGCCGCGGCGATTTGTCATAGCGATCTGCATCTCATCAGCGGCGACTGGGCCGGCGCGCCGCCGATCGTCGCCGGACACGAAGGCGCGGGCATTGTCGAAGAAGTCGGCGAGGACGTGACGCTCGTGAAGCCGGGCGATCGCGTCGTCGTTTCGCTGCTGCGCACGTGCGGACGTTGCGCCGCGTGCAACAGCGGCGCATCGCACAACTGCGATGCGATCTTCACGCTCGATCGCGAATCACGTTTGCACGATGCATCGGGCACCGCGATTCTGCAAGGCATCAAGGTCGGTGCGTTCGCCGAGGCGGTGATTGTGGATCAGTCGCAATGTGTGCGAATCCCCGACGATCTTCCCTTCGACCGCGCCGCGCTCCTCGGATGCGGTGTCATCACCGGTACCGGCGCGGTGCTGAATACTGCACAACTCAAAGGCGGCGAACGCGTTGCCGTGATTGGTAGCGGCGGCGTTGGTCTCAACATCATCCAAGGCGCCGCACTCGCCGGCGCGGATTCGATCGTCGCACTCGATCGCATCGAATCGAAACTCGAAGCCGCGCGCACCTTCGGCGCGACGCAAACGACGATGGATCCGAAATCCATTCGCAACATGGATTACGTCTTCGTCGCGGTCGGCAATCCAAACGTCGTCACCGATGCGATGCGCATGGTGCGGCGCGGCGGAACCGTGGTCGTTGTCGGCATGCCCGGCGTTCGCGACACCGCCCCGATTCGCATCTTCGATCTCGTCTGGAGCGAGCAGCATCTCATCGGCAGCCGCATGGGCAGCACGCGCCTCGACACCGATGTCCCGCGCCTGATCGAGCTCTACCTGTGCGGCCAATTGAAACTCGATGAATTAATCAGCGGACGCTATTCGCTCGAGCAAATCAACGACGCGATCGCCGCTGTGCACAACGGCGAGGCGGTGAGAAACGTGATCGTGTTCTGATGCGAGCTCTCGGCGCGATTACGCTCCTTAATCCGAAACGTGGAATCGCTCTCCGCATGGCGAGCCAATCGATTCACCAGAGATCACGCTTCGCGCGGACGGCACGTGCGAAGCGCTCGACCTCACTCACGAGAGCGCACACGACTACTTCGATGGGCCGCCTCATGCTCTGGCAATGCGCCGACGATCCCGATGCGTGGAAGTATGTGGAGGATGAGAAGCGCGCGGGAGCGGGATGATTCGTGACGCGCGGCGTCGTCGTTGGTACGTCTTCGCATTCGTCCTCGCGAGTGCTGCACTCCTCGCGCTCGTGTTCCCACATCCCGAAGCGGGCACGCAGGTATTTACAGAACGAGATTTTCCGCGTGCGGTTCTAACTGCCTACCGAGTCGCGTTCTCCATCGAGCGGCCCTCTGGTGTGATGTTCAACGGCGTCACTTACACCTTCCTCGTGCGAAACGCCTCACCACGCGACATCGAAGTGGTGTTTCTGCCACGCATGATCTTCCAGCGTCATGTCTTCCGCGACGCTCCGGAAGAGATCCACGTGATTGTTCGGCGGTCGGAGATGCGCGTGTTGCGGTGGCATTTCTCGGAGTAGGAATCGGTGTCGCCGCTAAGATGCCGGCGATGGTTCGTCGGACTCCGATCGATTGGACGCGTGGGGCGGGACGTGTGTCCGCGTCGAGACCGGATGCCGTCGATGTGATCATTCCCGTGTACGGCGCGCGCGAGGAGTTGCGTGCGTGCCTCGCGAGTGTGCGTGAGCACACGGACCTCACGAAGCATCGCGTCGTGCTGGTGTTCGATGATCCGCAGGAAGCATCGATCGAGGTGCCGTGGGCGACGATCGTGCGCAATGAAACGCGGCGTGGATTTGCGGGCGCGGTGAATCGCGGGATGCGCGAGTCGTCGTGCGATGTCGTGCTCCTCAACAGCGACACGATCGTCACGGCGCGGTGGATCGAGAAGCTCATCGACGCGGCGTATTCGCACGGCGATATCGGCACGGTCACGCCGTTGTCGAACGATGCGACGTTGTGCTCCGTGCCGCGCGCGTTCGCATCGAACCTTCTTCCTGCAGGGCATGACACGAATTCATTCGCCGCGTTGATCGAGCGCGTTTCGCGGCGCGAGTACCCGCGCATTCCGACCGCGGTCGGCTTCTGCATGTACATCCGCCGCGCGCTGCTCGACGACATCGGCGTCTTCGATGAAGCGAACTTCCCGCGCGGCTATGGTGAGGAAAACGACTTCTGCTTGCGCGCACTCGCGCGCGGCTGGCTGCACGTGATGGACGACGCAACGTTCATCGAGCACGCGGGCCACGCGAGTTTCGGCGCGTCGCGATTCTCGGCGCAGCAACAGGGTCGCGCGATGCTGAAACGATTGCATCCGCGCTACGACGCGACCATCGCGTCGTTCATGAAACGCGTTCCCGCACGCGACGTTCGCACGCGCATCGAAGACGCACTCGGCGTGCAACGCGATCGGTTGCGCATCGTGCATGTCGTGCACGGCTGGCCTCCGTTTCAGAACGGCGGGACGGAGTTGTACGCGTCGTGGCTCGTGCGCGAGCAGCAACGCACTGCACACGTATCGGTGTACACGCGCGGCGACGACCCCTCGCGCGAAGAAGGGGAGGCGGTCGAGTGGATCGATCGCGGCGTGCGCGTGCGATTTCTCACGAATCACTTCACGCGACGCGATCCGTTGCGGCGCAATGCGATTCGCGATCGTGTGCTCGAGCGCGACTTCGCGCACTTTCTCGCGGAAGAACGTCCGGACGTCGTGCACATCCATCATCTGGCCGGTCACGCGTTCTCGCTCGCGCGCGTCGCGAAGTGGATGCGCATCCCCGTGGTCATGCAGATTCAGGACTGGTGGTTCGTCTGCGCGCGCGTGAATCAACTGCATCGCGACGGCGATCGCTGCAGCGGACCGGCGCTCACGAAATGCTCGAACTGCGCGACGCTCACACGACTGCCGCTGCTCAACACACCGCTGCATCTCCTGCGTCGAAACGAAGCACGACGCGCGCTTGCGTCCGCCGACGCATTCATCGCCGGATCGAAAGCGATTCGCGATGACTACGCGGACGTGCTCCCGAAATCGACGCCGTTTCACGTGATCCCGTATGGCGTCGATCTCATCGCGCCGAACATCAATCGCGTGCCGGCGCAGCGCCCGATTCGCTTCGGAATGGTCGGCGCGATCCTGCCGCACAAGGGTGTGCACATCGCCGCCGAAACGATGCGCGGATTCACGAGCGACGAAGCTGAACTGCAAGTGTGGGGGAATCCGAACGCGGCGCCGGAGTACGCGGAATCGTTGCGCACAGTGAACGGCGTGCAACTGCGCGGCGCATTTCGCGACGAAGAAAAAGCGCGGATCTTCGCGTCGATGGATGTGTTGCTCGTTCCTTCGATCGGCCTCGAATCGTTCGGACTCGCGGCGCGCGAGGCGATGGTGTGCGGCGTGCCGGTGATCGCGAGCGAAGGCGGTGCGCTGTCGGAAATGCAGGCGGGCGCGTTCGTGCCGCCGAACGATGTCGATGCGTTGCGGAACGTGATGCGACGCGTGGTCGACGATCCATCGATCCTCGATCGCTGGCGCGAGGAACTGCCGGTACCGAAGCGCAGCGACGAGCATGCGCGCGAGATCGCGAAGGTCTACGAGAGCGTGGTGCGGCGATGATTCTGACGCGCGTGATTCGTGCGGAAGGATTCGCATCGGCGATGCGGCGAACGCGTGAGCGCGTCGATGAAGCGCTGCACGATCGCGCGATGCGCATGCGCCGCGCGCCGTACGAACGCGCGGATGTGCTCAACGTTTTGCCGTGGCCGATCGCACCGCGATTTGGCGGCGTGCAGGTGCAACTGCGCGCGCGCTTGCAGCACGAGCGCACGCTGCGCAACGTCGCACTGCTCCACCCCAACGGTCTCGACCTCAGCGATCACCGCCGCGCGATCACCGATCTCGATGAAGCGCTGCGAATCACCGGTGCGAAGCTCATTCATCTCGAGAACACCGCTGATGCGCCGCTCGCGGCGTTGATGAATCGCGACCTTCCGCTCATCGTCAGCATCCACGACTTCTCACTGTTTTGCGCGAATCCGCATTTGCTCGAAGAACCGCGGCAGCGCTTTTGCGATTACTCGCGCGATGCCGCGCGCTGCGCCGCGTGCATGCCGTCGCAGGACGTCAGCGCACGACGCGCTCTCAGTCGGGAGTTGTTGCAACGCGCGAAGGCCGTGATCTTTCCCTCGCGGTTCCTGCTCGAAAAGCATCGCGAGTTGTTCGACCTGCCGTTGTCGCACGCGCACGTCATCGAACCGTCGATCGGCGATGTTGCACCACACGCAAATCCCGGCGGCGCCGCGATCGCGTACGTCGGCGCCGTGAAGCGGCACAAGGGCGCGCATCTGCTGCCGCAGCTCATTCGTGACGACGAGCAGTGGCACATCTTCGGTGGCGGCGATGCGGATCTGCTGATGCCGTTGCGCGGGCGCCGCAACGTACACATTCACGGCTACTACCGCGCCGGGGAGTTGCCATCGCTACTCACGAAGCATCGCATCGGCCTCACGGTGATTCCGTCGATCTGGCCCGAAACGCACAGTCTCGTGCTGACGGAATCGTGGCTCGCGAACACGCCCGTCGCCGCCTTCGACCTCGGCGCCATTGCCGAACGCATTCGCGAGCACGGCGGCGGATTTCTCACGCCGCTTGATAGTGGCGCCGAAGGATTGCGCGCGCTGATCGAGCATCGCGAGAAACCGGTAATCCCCACGCAACTGCCAAGCGCGCGCGATGCCGCACTCGCGCACGCCGCGCTGTATCGATCGTAGTTCCGTTTTTTCGAGCCCCTCTTGACATTCGGTTCGTATTCAACCAGATTGTTAATCAACCGAAAGGTTGAATGGCGATGTCGAGAGATCAACTCAGTCTCACGTTTGCGGCGCTTGCGGACCCGACGCGGCGCGCGATGCTCGCGCGACTCGCGAAAGGTGAGTGCTCCGTCAGCGAGCTCGCGGAACCGTTCGAGATGACCATGGCGGCGGTGTCGAAGCATCTGCAGGTGCTCGAGCGCGCCGGGCTCATCTCGAAAGGGCGCGAGGCGCAATGGCGTCCGTGCCGTATCCGGCCCGCGCCGATCAGAGAAGTGGTCGAGTGGGCGGAGCGCTATCGCGAGATCTGGGAGCAGCGCCTCGATCGTCTCGACGATTACCTCGACGAACTGAACGCAAAACCGAAGAAGAAAAAAAAGGAGAAGAAGCATGCCCGTCACGACCGCCGCAAATAGCAAAACGTTCAAAGTCACGACGCCGTCGGAGCGCGAGATCACGCTCACGCGACTCTTCGATGCACCGCGCGAGCTGATCTTCGAAGTGATGACGAAGCCCGAGCACATTCGCCGCTGGTGGGGCATCCTCGGCGAGGGCTACTCGGTCCCGGTGTGCGAGGTCGATCTTCGCGTCGGCGGTGCGTGGCGCTTCGAAAATCGAACGCCGGACGGGCAGAGCGCCAACTTCTACGGCGTCTATCACGAGATCGCACCGCCGGCTCGTCTTGTCTTCACCGAGATCTTTGAACCGTTCCCTGATGTCGAATCCGTCGTCACGACGGAACTGACGGTAGAGAACGGCAAGACGCGCATGAACGTTACGGCGTTGTATCCGTCGAAGGATGTTCGCGACGGCGTGCTGTCGAGCGGCATGGAGTACGGTGCCGGCCTGAGCTACGACCACCTCGAGGAAGTGGCGGCCGAGCTCGCACGCACGCGCGGCTGACGCACGAACCTTGCACCGTCGTGTTTGCGGAGGACATAGTCCATGAGCGACACCAAATGCAAACACGACGGCTGCAACTGCCACGGACACGAATTACAGAGCGATGGGTTTTGCTCCGAGGCGTGTCGTAGTGGGCGGACGAGCGAAGGAAAGTGCGGGTGCAATCATCTCGATTGCCAGTGAAGCGCCCGGGCTCGGAACAAATATGGGATTCAAATGAATTGAATCCCATCGATGTCCCGGTTCGTTGATCATCTGCAGTCCCTGCCGCGGCGATTCGTGTTGCTCACGCTCATCGGAGCGGGTGCATTCACCGGTCTGGTCGCCGCGGCCTTTCATCGTTACGTCGAGCTCGCGCGCGAACTGCTGATCGGCCGCGCGCTCGAATTGCCCGAGCCGTGGCGCGTCGTGTTCGTCATCGTCACGCCCGCGGCGATGTTCGCGATTCTCGCGTGGTCGATTCGGCGATTCGTGCCGCGTGCTGCCGGTGCGAATCTCGCGCGCGTGCGCATGGCGTACGACACCGACGACGCGCGCATCATCGGCCCGCGCACCGTGGCCACGACCTTCATCGCCACGCCGCTGTCCCTCGGTGCGGGCGCACCACTCGGCCCCGAAGGACCGATCGTCGTCGTCGCGAGCGGACTCTCGGCCGGACTCGCGCATCTGCTGCGACTGCCGAAGAAAGTCATTCGCGCGATGATTCCGATCGGCACCGCGGCCGGCATCTCCGCGATCTTCAACACGCCGATCACCGGCGTTGTGTTCGCGCTCGAAGAAGTGATCGGGACTTCGGATCGCGGACTCCTCGGCGGTGTGCTCGTCGGCGCCGTTGCCGCGGCCGTCGTCGAGAAGATGCTCACCGGCGGCCGGCCGCTGCTCGTCGCGCCGTTCTCGACGTGGACCGACGCGCGCGAGATGCTCGGCTTCGCGATGGCCGGCATCATCGCGGGCATCGCCTCGGGACTGGCGATCGCGGTCGCGCATCGACTCAAACGACGCTGGGCCGCGGTGATGCCGTCGATGGTGCTGCGCGCGTCGCTCGCCGGATTGCTCGTCGGTGCCGCGGGATTGCTCTCGCCGAACATTCTCGGCGTCGGCTACGACTCCGTTTCGTACTGGCTCAGCGGCGGCGGAAGTTTCAGCGCGACGAGTCTCGCGTTTTTCGTGAAGTTGATCGCGTTCGTGATCGCGATCAGCGCGGGTGTGCTCGGCGGAACATTCGCGCCGTCGCTGTTCATCGGCAGCGCGCTCGGCGCGGCGATCGGGCACGGCGCGCACGATCTGTTTCCCTCGATGCGCATCGATCCGAAAGCGTACGCGCTCCTCGGCATGGGCTCGTTCTTCGCAGGACTGCTGCGCAGCCCGATCGCGGCCGTGCTGATCGTCGTCGAGCTGACGCGCGACTACGAGCTCGTCGTGCCGCTGATGCTCGGCGTGTCGCTCGCGGTTGCGATCTCACGACGCATCTCGCGACTGAGCATCGTGGAGCAGCAGATGGTGGATGAAGGGTGGGTCGAGGACGTGAAGCACGACGAGCCGTTTGAACTATTCGAATAAAGGGAGCGCCGGCGGCGGGACGCCGCGTGCTCAGCCGGCGAGGTCGCCGGCGCTCCACTTTTTAGCGTTTCATGGCCAGCATCGCGACG
>JBQCJC010000613.1:0-2179 GCA_051953135.1 Thermoanaerobaculia bacterium
ATCGATGTACGCGTAATTGCCGTTGCCTTTATCGGCAAGCAACTCCATCTTCGAGTCTTTGATATTGCCGGTGCCGAAGCCGAGGACGGTGAGGAAGATGCCGCCGTTGCGACGGGATTCAATGAGACGCTGCAATTCGCCGTCGCTCGAAACGCCGACATTGAAATCGCCGTCGGTTGCGAGGATCACGCGATTATTCGCCTTACGATCGAAATTCTCTTTCGCAACGTCATAGGCGGTGACGATGCCTTGTGCGCCCGCGGTCGATCCGCCCGCTTCGAGCTCATCGATCGCGGCGAGACTTTCGCCCTTACGCGCGCCGGACGTCGAGGGGAGCACCAGGCCTGCGCTGCCTGCGTACGTCACAATGGCCACGCGATCCTCTTCGCGTAATTGCTCGACGAGCAGCCGCATGCCTTCCTTGACCAGCGGCAATTTATCCGGCGACATCATCGAGCCCGAGGTATCGAGCAGGAACACCAGATTATTCGCCGGCAGGTCTTTGACATCCATGCGTTGTCCCTGCAGACCGATCAGCATCAGCTTGTGCTTTTCGTTCCACGGGCACGCCGTCAATTCGGTCGTAATGGAAAACGGCGCGTTGGTCGGATCGGGATAGTCGTACGTAAAGTAGTTGACCATTTCTTCGATGCGTACCGCGTCGCGCGGCGGCTTCTGACCGCTGGTAAGGAAGCGCCGTACGTTTGCATACGAAGCACGATCGATGTCGATGGAGAATGTCGATAACGGTTGTTCGCCGGGCCGGAAGTACGGGTTTTCCTCGAATTTCCCATACTCCTCGGTATTGAACTCGGGCGCGAGCTCCGCTTCCTTCATTTGCGGCGCGTACGCAAACGTGCGGCCGCGCGCATACAGATCCTGAGCCGCGACCGGTTTCGGTTGCGCGGTTCGCTGCGGAGGCGGCGCGATGCTCGAGGTCGCCTCTTCGTATTTCGATGAGCATGCGAGGGCTAGAAGAATGAACAGCGCCGTGAGCGCCGGAATGATTCGTCGCATGATGTGCTCCTTCCGCCCGACTTAGACAGCGCGGCCGGGCGGAAGGAAACCAAAATCAAAAGCGGGATCACGTGAAAGGCGAGATGCCGCGAGGATGAAGATGTCGGCGACGAAGGTCGCGAGCGTGCGATGTCGCAGCGCAGTCATCACGAGGTTCCGCTGATTTCTACGATGCTCGACGAGCGCCGGATGCGCGCTGATGGACGCTACAGCTCGCGCCCGGGTGTTGCTGCATGAGCGCGAACCCTGCGAAAATGGCCCGGCCGAGCTGGCCTTGACTGTGCTAAAGGTGGAGCGACAGGAGTAAGAAGACGTATGCGCTGGACACCAGGGGGAGTGAGCTCAGACATTGAAGATCGTCGCGGAGCGGGCGGCGGTGGCGGCGGTTTCGGATTCGGTCGCGGGCCGACGATCGGTTGCGGCGGCGCGATCATTCTTCTCGTACTGAGTCTTTTGACAGGGAAGAATTTCTTCGCGTTATTCGACGGATCGGGTGGCGGCGGCGGTGGCGCGGTGCAAACCGGCCCGGCGCCACAGAGCGCTCCGGTTCAGCAATCGGCGCAGGAACAGGAACGCGTCCAATTCATGTCGGTCGTTCTCGACGACGCGCAGAAGACGTGGACCGAGGTCCTGCGTCAGGAGGGGATTGAATATCCTCGCGCGAAGCTGGTCTTGTTCCGCGATTACACACAGACCGCGTGCGGCGCGGGACAGGCGGTCACGGGACCGTTTTATTGTCCCGCCGATCAGAAGGTTTATCTCGATCTTGCGTTTTTCGACGAGCTCGATCAGCGTTTCGGCGCGCCGGGAGATTTTGCACAAGCGTATGTCGTGGCGCACGAGATCGGGCATCACGTACAGAACGTGATCGGCACCTCGGATCGCGTGCATCAGGCGATGGAACGCGATTCGCGCAACGCCAATGAATATTCGGTGCGACTCGAATTACAGGCCGATTGTTATGCCGGCGTGTGGGCGCATTCGGCGGCACAGCGAAATCTGCTCGAAACCGGAGACGTGGAAGAAGGACTCGGCGCGGCATCGGCAGTCGGTGATGATCGATTGCAAAAGATGTCGGGCCGCGGCGTGAATCCGGATTCGTTTACACACGGATCGTCCGCGCAGCGCATGGAGTGGTTCCAGCGCGGGTTCAAGGGCGGGC
>JBQCJC010000614.1:0-3229 GCA_051953135.1 Thermoanaerobaculia bacterium
GAAGTATTCGACGTCGGGCATCTTCGCCAGCACGAGCGGAAGCGGCGAAAGCACGACGTCGCTGGTGATGTGCATCTCAGCGCTGAGGCCCACTCGCCCACCGCCCGCGCCGGTGTGAACGGCCTTGAACTCGAGACAACCCTGCAGGAAGTCCATGAGGCCAAGGAAGTCGTTGGGAACGCCGATCAACACGCCGGTGAACGGGCGGATCTCGTCGTTCGGCCACATTGCCGCGGCAAGCGAACGACGATCGGGCGCATTGCGATCGATGCCGAGGAGATCGTAGAACGTGATCACGGCGTCACCTCGCCGAGGCGCCACGGACCACCGGGAAGTGAGATCACACCATCGCGCGTCGCAGCGCAGGCCCACACGCGCACGAGACCTTGCGGCGGCGCGTTGACTGTGACCAGTCGAAATGAGCCGTCGCGCTGCACATCGGAATCCGCGAGTGATTTCACCGACGGAGCGATGAGCGTTCCGTCAGGAAGACGCATACGCACGCGCGTGCCCGCGGGTCCGGTTGCGGATGCGATGCGCAGAAACTCCGCGCCATCTCGCGGAGCATTCTGTGACGTCAACTCTCGTGTGAAGAGAAGCAGCTCCGTGACTTCGCTGCTCGCCGCGACGCGAAGAACCATGTGCGTGTTCGCACGACCGATGCGCACGGGCGCGGACAACTCCGTCGTCGACGGCACGCGCACGATCACCGGCAGCGTCGCGGCATCACGTGAGAATCGTCCCGACGCATCGGCGACGCGCAGCCGGTAGACCCAGCGCGCACCGCGATTCGGCAATGTCTCTTCGAATGCGTCGAGGCGAATTGGTTTACGCGAGGCCGGCTGAAACAAACGCGCGCGATGTGGATGCATCGCGGCGAGGAAAACAACGAAGCGATCTTCGAGCGCCGTCACGTCGCCCGATGAAAGTGCGTCGATGATTGCCGCACGATCGCCGGCATTCGGCACGATCACGTCGTGTTCGGAATCGCCCGGCGCCGCGTCGCCGATGACGCGTCCAATGACACGACCGTCCTCCGTGCGATAGGCGCGGAACACTTCATCGTCCGCGACGCGCTCCGGACGAACGAGCGCGGACGGTGCGAACGGCGCATGCGGCGTCAGGTCGAGACGGAACGTCAGCGGCCGCGCGCCCGGCTCCGGCGTGACGATGACCGGCACTGGCGCGAGCGACGGCGCATCAACGACCACCGGTCTCCCTTGCCACCGCCCTTCACACTGCACGGTGACGAGCGGACTCTCGTTGCCGGGCCGCGTGTCGTCCGGCGCGAGAGGATCCGGAACATACGTCTCGCCATCCGCCGAGCTCACACCCACTTGCACGACATCGCGCGGATGATCGGCGGAGAGATCGAGCAGATCGAAAAATGTGTGCGTGTAGACGGTCCGGTCATCGATCGGCACGATTGCCGCGCGCGGTCCCCAGAAGCGCGCGCGAGTTTGATCCGGCGTGATGCGAACGCGCAGTTCCAATGGTCCAACGCGCGGAGCGATGTAGGTGCCGCCAACGCGTTCGAGCGCGCGCAACTCGAGCGTCGTCGCGGGACCGGCGCCATGACCGAGAACGCGGAAGCGCGCGTCTGCATCGATGATCGATCCACGCGCGGCGTTCTCCGCGAAGGCCCGATCCCCATTGATCGCAACATCGAAGCGATCGCCGCCTAACGGCACGACGCTGAGGATTGAGCCGCGCACGAGGCCGGGAATGCGCCGCGTCGTGTACACACGAAACTCGCGCGCGAAGCGATCCTGCCGCCGCTGCTCTTCGTGCCAGCCCCACGTAAGAATGATCGCGTTGGAATGCGTGCCGAGAATCGTGCGCTCGTCCGCGGTGAGATCGGATGCGTCGCGCACGAGAACGCGCGCACGCACACCGGTCAGTGCGGGCTCGGGCATGTTGTCCGCGGAGATCAACTCCGGTGCCGCGGGCAATGGCGGCGGGATGAGCTTCTCGAGACGAGCGTCGCCGGTTTCCCTCCACGTCGCGCTTGGGCGTCCGATTGGATCGATCGCGCGAACGCGATACTGATGACGTGTCCCCGGAGGCGGCAGCGGCCGCAGAACATCCGGCGATTCGCTTCCATCTTCCGTGAAGTCGAAGACGTCGCGCCACGTGAGATCCGCCGCGCCGGGCGTTGGTGACGCCACTTCGGGGAAGACCGTCATCAGGTCCGCACCAGGATGAATCGGCGGCGTCTCGGTGCCGTGCGCGCGATCGCCGAGCGTGATGTTCTCTTCTTTGTCGATCACGGGCACGAAGTCGGTCATGGTCGGTGCGACTTGTCTGTGCTCGACTTCGAAAAGCGCGGCATCGAGCGGCGGCGCACCAAAATCGGGAGGCCACGCGATCACGCCGGCGCGCGGCGCAGGACGCCAGCGAACTTCGAACCCGAGCTCGTGTGGATGCGGTGTCGGCTCGGTCGGTTGATCGACGGTGAGGATCGCGTGCGTCTGCTGAAGATTGCGAATGGACGCAAACAACGGAGGATCGGGCAGCGGTGCGTCGACGAACAGAATCGGGCCGGTCGCAGCAGAAAGCGAACGAAAGTCCGACTCCGATGGCGGCGCCGCGGCAGTGAGGATGCGAATCGATTCGAGAAAGCCTTTTCCTTCGAGCAGCAATTCGTGCACGGGCGCTGGGAACACGAGTTGCGCGCGAGGACCCGGAGGCAACGGTCCGCTCGCACTGGGTGTCAGCCACGCGGCGCCGGGGGCAAAACTGAGATCGTGTCCGGGCTCGACGTCGAGCGACACGGACGTGACCGCGGTCGGAAAGTCGATGACGACGCTCCACTGATCGAGCGAAGGGAGCAGCCACCACGTCTGATCCTGCTTGACGAGTTGCACGCCGCGCCGTGTGACGCGCGAGTTCGAACCGTCGTCGGGGAGCGCAAGCTCCACCGTCGGCGGCTGCGGAAAGCGGAGGCGTACGCCGTCGAGATAAAACTCCGCCGGCAGCGAAGTGCTCGACGGCATGGTGTGAAACCCAACGACGCGATGATCGAGATCCGTCGTGGGGAACTCGCCCATGACGCGATACTCGTACGCCGCACCGGGTACGAGCGAGGAATCATCGTCGAACCACGCGAAGCCGAGGATGCGTCGCCAGCGCGGATGAATGCGCGAGGCGCGAATCGGATCGAGCGCGCAGAGTTCCTGCGGATCTTCGTTCGTACTTTCGCGCAGAAGCAACGCAAGATCGATGGGAC
>JBQCJC010000615.1:0-2152 GCA_051953135.1 Thermoanaerobaculia bacterium
CCTTCCAGATTGCGGTCAATCCGCAGGACTTTCGAGCGCAAGCGCCAACACAGGGCGCGGGTACGGTTGCGCTTAACGGTACCACTACAATTCAAGGGGCAGGTACTCGCTTCGGACGCCTTAACGTTGGAGATGTGATCAACGTAATGACGCCGACTGGTTTCGACGAGACGTTATACATCCTCAACATCGTTGATGACACTCACGTCACAGTGAATCGCGCTCCTGATACGGTTGCTACCGGGCTAGCATATACGGTCGGCGATCCAAACCTCGTGCCCGGAACATACTACACGCGCCTCACACTCGACCGACCGTTGCCGCGTGAATACCGACGTGACCCGATTCGAGAAGATCCGTCGCTAATGACCCTCAATGATGGCGTGGTCCGAATCGGAAGCTCGGCGACCGCACCGGCCGAGTATTTCGATGTGAACGATGCTCGGCTTAGCGGTTCGACAGTCCCACCGTGGAGCGAGGCATTCCCCGCAGCGTATGTCGAGTACATCGTACTTCCGCAGCCACAGGGCCCCGTGCCCTACTTACCACGAATGCTGTTGTCTGCGGGCGGACCCGAAGCGATGCTCTTCGTGGACAAATGGTTTTTGCTACCGCAACCGCAACCACTTCCGGCCGGAGACGAGGTTAACGCCTTCAAATACACAGCGCCTAGCAATCACCAATTGATTCTTGTGGGTGATACCGAGCCGGGCGGCGCAGCAAATTCGGGATCTAACGGGTTTGCTGCCGTGGCGCGAGCTAATGAACGCGCGGCAGTGCTCAATCGCGCGACGGTCGAGTACCAAGTAGCGACCTCTGGTTCGCCTCTCTTTCGCGCCGATCCGGAGATGGTTTTACAACGAACCTTAATTCATGAAATGGTTCACCAGTGGCGAACGAACTTCATGATACCCGCGTTTGGCAGCAATCCGGATGATCACTGCAATCCCCTTGTTGCCTTTGATAGTACGGTCGGATATCCGACGACGAACGGAGTTCCACCAGCGGGCTTAAAATTCTGCCTAATGACTCGTGCCGATGCAGGACCAACCATGCCCGACCCGAACAACACTCGCGGATCTCAGATATCGATGATTCAGTATCTATATAGAAACGCGTGGACGACAATGCATATTGCTCAAGTCGACAATCAACCGCATTCGGAGTACCTTCAGATCCGGAAGCAACCGGACCCGTGGACTCCATAATCGAGGACTAAGATGAAAACTAGACACCTTCTAATTTTGGTCATTACGGCGCTGTCATCATTTCGTCCGGCGGTATTCGCGCAAGACCGACAACCGCTTCGCGTTTCCTCGGTGATCCAAGCGAAACTGCGCACGCCATTCAACCGAGTGCTACCGGGAGTCCCGCTAGAAATGTGGGTCGATCTGACGAACCCCTCGGACGTCCGAGCTGGCGTCGGTCTTTGTGCCGACATGTTCGTCGAACCTCCTCAGGGCGAGCCATTCTGGATAACGTTCGGCGCCGAAGAGTCGGCGGCTTATCCCACTCTTCTGCCGCAGCGCCGTGTCGGCGGACCGGCGCAGGACTATCTGTTGCTGAAACCGCGCGATAGCGCGGTTGTTACGCTTCCATTTGAATCAGAGTTACGCGGCCCGGCGTACTTTGCGGATCCGCGCCTTGCGAATCCGGGAATCTACAAGTTGTCGCTTCGTCTCGACTATTGCTGGCCCCCGTTCATCGGACGCAGCGCATCCACACTGCCGCCCGAGTTCAGCGGAGCTGTCACAACAGACGTGATTGAGATCGAGCGTACCACGCCACAGGGCGAGGACTTGGTCGTCTGGTCGCGAATGAAAGAGGCCGCGAATAACGCCTGGAGTTCAACGAACTGGCCGCCGTCCGTAGTAGGCGAAGTGATTACCGAGCATCAATCGTCGAATTACTTCCCATATGCTGTGGCGGCGGCCGGATTCGGAACAAGCCGAGAGAAGTATGCTGCGTTGATCGCCGAGGCGCAGGACCGTTTTCCTGAATCACCGATAATGGAGTTATTGCAGGAAAGCGCACAGCGGGTTATGCGCACGGCGTGCATCACAAAGCAGGGCCGTTACGCGGGCGTCTGCAAGAAGGCCGAGACGTCACTGCGTGCATCAAAGCGTCCAACCACGCGAATTAGGATCGACGG
>JBQCJC010000616.1:0-2065 GCA_051953135.1 Thermoanaerobaculia bacterium
TGCGAGATCAATTGCGCGCCGCGCTCGTGCTGGTTTCGGTGGATCGATGCCACGGGGCTAAACTTAAATGGTTGGGTGTGGGGTGGCCCAACCCCCCGCTTTCGACAGCGGCAGGTTCGCTGCCGCACTCCACACACTTACACCACGAACGCGCCGCTCACCAGCTCGTCCGTTGGCTCGAGCACATCCGGCTTGCGGATGCCGTCGAGCAACTGCACATCGAAGATCTCCTGCACGATTCCTTCGAAGCGCAGGAAGCCAGCGATGTTGCCGTTGCGGATGTCGACCGCCCACACACCGCAATGACGTTCCGGACGTTTCGCAATCGGAATGCCGTCGAATACCGACTCGCGCACTTGCGACAAGCCGATGAACGCGAACGGCCCAGCGAACGCCAGTCCGCGTGCAAAGCCCGGCACTTCCGCGACAATCGTTTTTGCGCCAGACGCAACATCGATCGTGCACAGACGACCCTCGCCCGACTCCAGCACCCACAGCTTGTCCTGATAGATGCGCGGCGAGTGCGGCATCGACAATCCGCGCGCGACGATCTCGTTCGTTGCGACATCGATCAGGATCCCGCCGCTCGCTTTGTTCGCGCGCCAGCCGGCATTCTCGTTCGACTCGCCTAACGCGGTGACGTAGCGAACCGAACCCTCATGCACCGCCACACCATTCAGGTGACACCGATCCTCGGGCGCCAGTTCCGTGATGAATTTCGGCCGCCACAGCTCGCGAAAACTCGTCTGTCCATCGATCGTCGCCAGACACGAGAAGCGCGTGTTCACGATGACGAGATTGCGACCCGCGTGCACGAGCTCGTGAATGCGAATGTCGCCCGTTGCATGCGCGGTCGCCGGAACGAATGCGGCATCGGACCCGAGCCTCTCCGCGATGCCGGAGTGATTGCGGAATTGCCAGACATAGTTCTTCGTGCCGAGGATGAGAGAGTTGGAGGACAGGGCAATGCCCATGGGACTCGGGAAGCCGCGGAAATGCGTATTCACCTTCCCGTCCATCACCCGCGCCATGATCAAACGTCCCGACTGATACGTCGACACCAGCAGCGACGACTTCGCGCGATCGAGAATCTCCGCGAACCCCGGCGTGAACACGCTGCTGAAGTCCGCTGATTTTTGCGATTTTGCTGGCAAATTCGGCGATTCTGCACGGCGGCGCACTTCCCGCTTCGGCGGATTTGCGAACAACGCGCGCGCGCGATTCGCAACCTCTTCCACCAGCGGCAGTGCGACCTTCAGATCATCCGCATTCTTTCGCCACTTCTCCTCGTTCGGCGCCGTGAGCGTCGTCTTCGAGAGCGGCAGCGGCGCGGTGAGCTCGCGATCCCACTCGATCTCCAGAAACTTCGCGAGCCGCTCCATCTCCTGCTGCGGCTCCCTGATCAGCGCGTCATATCCCGCGACGCACCAGCGATCCGGCGAGAGCTGCTCGAGATCATCGAGCAGATAGCGCGTCGCCGCCGACCATTGCGCCGCAACGATCTCCGCGAGCGGACGTCCCGACAACTCGCGCCATCCCGGTGTGAGCAGCAGCGACCACGGCGGACCATCCCAGCCCGGAAGCCGCGGATACGTCACGAACTTTCCGGAGCGCCACGCATCGAGCATGCTGCTGATCGTGTCGCGCATGTCGCGGTAGAGATAGACGAACAGCGCATCGGGAAATGCCTTCGCGAGAAACGGAACGCGCAGCGAGTTCTTCGGGGTCTTCTCGAGCAAGCGCAATCCCGTCGCGTCCGCGCGCGGCGTGCGCCCGTCGCGGTCGCGGAGCTTCGCGAAGAAGGAACGCTCGAGCTGCGACACGATTTCGGGCGTCGCATCCGAAGCATCGAGACGATTCGAGTGAAATCGTTTTTGCACCGGATGCAAACCATGAATCGACTCGATGATCGCGTGCGACTCGCCGCCGACCGTCCACACGCTCGGCGATTGCGAAAGCGTTTCGAAGAACAGCGAACTGCCGGAGCGCGGCGAGCAGACGATGAAGATCGGGCGCTCGAGTTTCGACGCACGCGCGGTGCGCACACGCGCTCGCGGCGTCGCCG
>JBQCJC010000617.1:0-2140 GCA_051953135.1 Thermoanaerobaculia bacterium
ATCGGGCCACGGCGTCTCGATGAGTCTCACTGCTGCTCCGCGGGAATCGCGGCGAGGAACTGCGAGTCGCCGCTCGTCGTGACGACCGTTGCGAAGCCGACGCCGGTGCCTTTGATCGCGGTGAAGCGCAGCGTCATGGTCTCGTCGAGTTTCACGCCTAACAACGTCTCGAGATCGTTCGTGAGCCACACCTGACCTTCAGGAATCCACGACTCGCCGAGCGTTGCGGCGATCGCGCCGGTGCGCGTGCGCGCGGTGACGCGGAACGACGCCGGCACATTGCCAGTGTTCACCACGCCAACATTCACGCGACGTCCTTCCGGCGGCGCCTGCGGAATGCCGACGATCACAAGCTCGCCGATGTTTGAATCCGCGGTCGCGGCATCGCGCTTCGTGAGCGGCTGCTCGAGCGAGGCGCGCGCGTTGTGCGCGACGTCGGATGTTTTCACGACGACCACCGGCGCGCGACCTTCGCGATGTTCGATCCACAATGTTCCGACCGCGCCCTGCACGTGGAACAGCGCGCGCACGACATCGTCCCAGCGCAACGTCTGTCGCGCACCGAGTGTGACGCGGCGATCGATGGCCTGATTCGCGCCGACGAAACGCAGCGAGATGCGAATCGGCTCGCGAAACGGATTGTGCATCGTCAGATCGGATTGCCAGTACGAGCCGTTGATGCCGGGAAGACTGCCGACCGCGGGGAACACCATCTGCGCGACGCCGCTCGCGACGAGCTCTTTCTCCGTCGGCACGCGAATGAGTTTCAAATACTCCGCGACGCTGCGCGGCTTAGCGCTCTTGTCCTTCGTGCGCGTCCACAACTCCACGCCGCGCACGTTGTGATCGAACGCGTACATGTCATCGAGATACGCGGCCAATGCCTGCGCACGCAGATCGTTCGTCACGCCGTCGAATTGATCGAAGAGCTCGGGCGAGCGGCGAATGATCACCTTCGGCCTGCTTCGCTCGAGATCGCGAATGACCTCAGCCTGAAACTCCGGCGGCGATGCGATCGGGATCTGGTAGAAGCGCGTCGGATTCGGGCGATCCGTGAAGAAGTAGAACGCGGGCTGATTCGAGAAATCGAACACCGGCTCGCCGCGCTTCGCAAGCTTTTGCACGTCGCGCGTGACGTCCGCGATGCGTGCCTGCACCGCATCGGCGTTGTCGTCTTTCTCCACTTTCTGCAGGCGGCCGCCGTAGCGGATGAACTCGTGCAGTCGCGCGTTGACGAGATCGGGGATCCAGAACAACACGCCGATCATCGGAATGAACATCACCGCGAGTGCGACGACGAACGCGCGGATGCCGTCGTTGCCGTCGCGCCACATCGCGCGCAATGCGCGCACGAGCAGCACGGCCAGCAACACCATCAGCGGTCCGATGAGAAACGCGGCGAAGTACTGATGACGAAACGATGCGCGGCCGAATGCGGTGCGTTGCGCGATCGTCGCGAAGACGGTCATCACGAGCAGCGCGTAATCGAGCGTGTCGAGGTTGCGGCGCAGCCAGCGCGCAATGCAGTAGACGAGCGCGATGGCGATCGTCAGCGGGCTGACGATGAGATGAAACTTCTCCCACAGGATGAAGTCGGCGAGCGTGTGGAGATTGAGGTCGTTGCGGAACGTGGAGACAAGATCGGGGAACGGCAGCGACCAGACCGCATCGATGATGCGCGGGATCGTGACGAACGACATCACGACAAAATCATCAAGCGCGCCGTTGATCGCGAGATAGATCGCGAATGGCGCAACGCCGATGACGACCCCGATCGCGAAGAAGATCGCCGCGATCGACGGCGCGAGTCCGTTCCACGTCGTGCGTTTCGATGCAATCCACAAAACGAGCGATGCCGCGAACGCGCCGGCAATCGAGTACATCCCGATTTCGTACGAGAAGAAGATCGCGGCGCCGGCGAAGATGCCGCTGAAGATCGCGGAGGCTTTGCTGCGTCGTCGCAGCGCGTTCCAGAAGAGCGCGGCCGCGGCGACCTGAAAGAACGTGCGATTGTTTTCGGCGGTGGTCCACGAGCCCATCGCGACGCAGAGCATCGCCAGCGGGATCGATTCGAAAACGGCGATGCCGAGGTACCAGATGGCGACGCCGAGAAACGCGCCGAGGACCACCGTGCGCCAGA
>JBQCJC010000618.1:0-2977 GCA_051953135.1 Thermoanaerobaculia bacterium
CAAACGCAGTGCCGATATTGGTCCTGGGGCCCATTGGTTCGTCCCACAAGACCTGATATTCGCGGATCCGCCATCGCGAACGCACGCTTTGCGGTACGGCTCACACACCCCGGCACCCACATAAGGCCGTTGGGATCCGTGCGCCCTGTCGGATTGTTATCAACATACGCGTAAGGTCGTTGTCGTCCTGGATCACGCAATAATTCCTCTCGCAACAGGACCGCACGCCACAACGAAACGTTGTGTGGTGGCAGATTTGTTCTGTTTAGCTCGACCGGATCACTCTGCGTATACCGCCCCGAACCAGGCCGATACCACCGGAAAATGTTGTAGGTGCTGAAAAGCGTTGCCTCCTGACCCGGGAAGCGTAGTGGCTGAGGCTCATAGTCAAGCAACAGAATTTCCCCGTTGACGCGATCGGCATATGTCGCGCCATAGGGAGTAAATTCAAGACGCCAAATGATCTGTCCGCTTGAACTGGTCTGGAGGACTGGCGAGCCAAGGTGATCGGCAAAAGTATATTTCGCACCTTCCCAATCGAGCTGTGCAATGGGTCGGCCGCCAAACCACACGAACTCCATCGTTTGGTCCGGTATTGAGTCGCCGTCAGTATCTCTGTATTGGCCAAGCGCGTTCAATTGTGGCGAATAGACGTGGTGCGTTACAGATAGATTGAAGTCTGTGTAGACCCTTACGCCCCGACCATCGTATGCGTACGAGGCGCCACAAGCGAAGCAGGATTGACCGATACTACCAACAAGATTCCGAGCGGAGATCGTCTGGTCACCAGTCTCGTTTCCTGCAGCGTCATACGCCATTGTGGATGCTTTCGGTGTGGTGCCGGTGTAGGACCACGTTTCGACGGTAGGCCCAAGAGTCTGACTCAGCATGTTGCCCATCGCGTCATACGAGTAGGATCCAGTTCCCCAAAGCGAGAGGCCGCTATTCGCGGTCACGAGTCGATTCAGGTCGTCATATGCGAAATCACGGTTAAACCCGTTGTCAGTCAAGTCGTGAATTGCAGTGATGTTGCCGGCGCCGTCGAAAGTGTACTGATAGTCGGCGATCGTTGAGGATGACGAGAGTGTATTTTCCTCAATTCGGTACCGCGCGTCGTATGTAAGTGCCTGCGTCGTTCCGTTTCCAAATACCAGTTCCTTTACCGGACCGAACGGCAAATACGCCGCGGACGTCACGATTGCCGTAGAAGCAGTGGCAGCCGTAAACGGACGACCGGCGAAGTCATTCGTATAATCCACGACCAGGCCCGAGGGATATCCCACCTGTGTGACATTTCCGTCGACGTCATAGTGGAAAGTAGTGGCATACGTGATTACGTCAAGAACCTTCTCTTCGCGCCGAGTCCTCGCCATTCTGTCGTAGTAATAATTCGTAGTTCCGGTGGGATCCGTCATCAGCGTCAGATGGCCGATACCAAACCGTCCTGCTGCGGCATCGTCATATTGCCATTGCACTGTTTCCGTCGTGCGATTCGAGCGGCTCGAAACAGCCGTCAGAGCGCGACCTAACGCGTCGTATGTACGCGTGGTCGTCGCAAGATTGGCGTCTGTCGTCGAAATCAGATTACCTGTCACGTCGTAAGAATACGTAGTCGTACCAGTTACAGGACTCTGTTGCGTCGCCACTTCGGCGAAATCAGTGAACGAATAGGTCGTTACGTTGCCGTTTGGATCCGTCACTTGTGTGAGATTTCCATGCGAGTCATAGACATAAGCGGTGGTCACAAATCCGCCCGTCACCGAGCTGAGCGTCTGCTTCACGGACCGCATCCGGCCAGCAGGGTCATAGCTATAGAAAGTGTTCGGCGTACTGTGACGCTCGTCCTGAATCGTGGCGAGTCGTCCGGCGCCGTCGTACCCATAGTGAATCGCGTAATTATCCGCATGGGTGTTCGCTTGCAGCCGTCCGTCGTCATCGTAAGAAAACGCCTCGGTGCGTTTCGCAACCCAACTGCTGCCTTCATAAGCAAGCACTCGCTCGAGCGTCTTCTTACCCGTGCCTGCGTCGTAGGTAGTCTCGAGGCGTTCGCGCAAATCTGACACGGAGGGCCCGCGCGAAGTTGTTTGTACCCGGCCACGGCTATCGTAACCGTAGACCGTCACCGCGCCCGACGGCATTTGCTCACTTAGGAGCGGGCCTGCGCCCGAGTATGTGCGCGTCGTTATCAGGTCGGTGGAGCACAACGGATCGGCGCCGCTGTCGCAGCCGGGAACACCCTTCACCGTCGTTGTCGACGGCCGCCCGTATTGATCGTACGCTCTCTCCGTGGCCACGCCGTTCGGATCGACAACCCGGGTCACATTCCCATGAATGTCGTAACTCTCGAATCGCGTGATATGACCCAACGAATTTCGAATCGCCGCGATATGCCCTCGCAGAAGCACCGGTACACTCGCGTCGATCGGATAATACACATAGGCAGTTACGTCTGACACATCTGTACGCGGACCATCACTCGAACGAACTAGGCGCGCGGGCTGAGGCAATGACAGCCAGCTCGAAATAAATACGCCACCTGGATCGAATACCGGCGTTGTTGGATCACCGCCGTCGCCGTAATAGTCGTTTGTCGCCACGCGCTCCTGGGTAGTCGTGGAATCCGTGTAGCCATGGATTGCTTTCGAAACAACTGCCCCTGAGATTGCGTGGTACGCAATTGATTCCTGCATCGCCTGTCCGATGGCGACGACGCTCGGCGTCGAGATGAGAGTCGCGCGCTCGGGCCAGTTCGCATCGCTGTAGGTAAATTCTCTGGTGGTCGTCGCCGAAGTTGTCACTAACGTCGCGGCAGCCAGCGCCGAACTACTCAATCTGCAGCGTCCTGCATCGATTTCCGGATCGCAACCCGAAGGTCTTTGCGCACTTGTCGTCGATACCAGCCGATGAGAAGGGTCATAGGTATTGGTCGTAATGTATCCAGCCGCATCCTGGATTCGAGACAGCAACCCGTAGGAGT
>JBQCJC010000619.1:0-3075 GCA_051953135.1 Thermoanaerobaculia bacterium
GGATGCTTCGTGAGGTCTTGGAGCCGAAGATGCTGACCTTCGTGCAGTACGACGCCGAGGAGACCGTGGCCGATGGGAGGTGGACCGATCTTTTCGCGCTCTTCGTTCGTGATGCCTGACGTGATGAATGACAGGATGCGATTGTCCTTGTCGATCACGGAAAGCGCGCCGTACTTTGCGCCGACGAGACTGCGCGCCTGCTCGACGACCTTTTTCAGCACCACGTCGCGCGAGAGTTCCGCGGTGACGTCGAGACCGGCGCTGTGCAGTGCGAGCAACTCCGCGTTCTGCCGCTTGAGCCGCTCCTGCATGTCGTCCACGAAGCGGAAGATGATCACGGAGAACGCGACGATCGCGGCGACGAGCACGATGTCGAGCGCGAGTCGTTTTTCCCACGACATCGCGCCGATCACGAACGCACGCGCGATCTCCATCGCCAGTACTGCTGCAACCGGAAGAACGATGGCCAGAATCTTCAGCCGCTTCAGTGTCATGAGATACGCCGTCCCTTCGAATGGGACGGCGTATTGTGCACTAAAGCTCATGATGCTCTCTCGAGAACGAGATCGAACTGCACGACGAGCCGGTCGTTTGCTTTGATCATGCCGAACAACGCCGTAGGCGGCGTGATGCGAAAGTCGGTCATGCGCAGCGGCAGGCGCGCGCGCAGCACGAAGCGATCGTTCGCGATGCGCTGCGCTTCGACGTCGAGCGTGACCGCGCGGCGCGCACCCGCGAGTGCGAGCACGCCGTTGATGCGCACCGTGAATTTGTCCGCGCCCGTATCGCGATGCACGGCACCAACGAGCTCCGCAAATTCGAATTCGATCGTCGGGAACGAATCGCTGCGCAACGCGCGATACATGTCGCGCTCCATCTGACGATTGCCGCAACGCAGCGTCGACACCGGAACGCGCAACGTGAACTCCTCGACGCCGGCCATCACCGAGTCGATGCGATCGAGCGGTGCCGCCACGGCCATCGTTCCGTCGAGCGTCGTGCCGCTGCAACGCCACGCGGCCACGTTCGACGAACCTTCCAGCACCAGCCGGCTCGGCGTCGACGAAACGAGACGCGTGGTCTGCTCGGCGAATGCGAAAGGCGCAGTGGCAAGGAGGAGGGAGAGGAGAAGGGGGCGCTTGGGGAGGTTGTCCGTTGTCGGTTGTTGGTTGTTGGGAGTCCGTGAGTTGTTTGTGGCGCGCGCTGTGGGATCAGTTATGAAGTCGGTTGCCAATGTGCGGAGCGGTTCCCCCAACAACTGACAACCGACAACCAACAACTACTGCTTGCTCACGATCCACCAGAACGTGACCTTCACGTCATCGCCGGTTTTGATCGTGTTCAGCATTGCGGTGGGTGGTTTGATGCCGAAGTTCGTCATCTTGATCGGGGTGGTGCCGGTGAGGGCGTAGTGACCGTCGGCGGTCTTGCTGCCCTGCACGTCGAAGGCGACGTTTTTCGTCACGCCCGCGATCGTCAGCTTGCCTTTCGTCGCGAGGACGAACGACGTTGCGCCGGTGGATTTCGGAGTGGCTTCGATGAGCTCGAAGCGGATCTTCGGATTCGCTGAGGCTTTGAGTGCTTCGGCCATCAGCTTGTCCATCTTCGAGTGCTCGCTCTTGATCGATGTGACCGGGATCGTGACGACTGCAGTTGCGGGTGCGTTCCAGTTGTCCGGTGTCGGCGCGTTGATCTGACCTTCGATCGTCGAGCCTTCCATCTTCCATTCATGCAGCGTCGACGTTCCTTCGATGCGAACGAGACTGCCGGTGGCGGGTGCGAACCGCTCGGCACTCGCCGCGAGGGCGGCGAGTGCGAGCGTGATGACGATGAGTGTGCGTTTCATGATCGGGTCTCCGTGTCAGGTCGTCCGGTTAGAAGGAGAAGGAAACTTCGCTGACGAAGCCGCTGAACTCGGGGTCGCGCCACGCCTGGATGTTGTTGTTCACCACCTGACCGGTCGAGAAGCCGCTGTACTTCTGCTGCACGTACTCCATCTTCATGAGCAGGTTCTTCGTGAGCCAGAAGCCGCCGCCGACCTGGATGCGATTCACGCGACCGTCGGAGTCCTGACCGTTGAGCTGCGAGGTGTTGGCTGCGCTGTAGCGCGCGGCCGCGTAGAGAGCCGGCGTGATTTTGTATTTCGCTTCCGCCGCGTAGTACGCCCACTTCTCTTCCGGCGTGCCTGCCGCGGTGCCGTTGATGTCTTTGTCCTGCGTGATGCCGTAGTGGCCGTAGAGCGAGAGCGGAGAGTCGTTGTCCCAGGTCACGTCGAACTGCGCGGCGCTGAACTTCTCACCTGCCTGCGGGAAGATGCCTCCGGGTGCCTGACCGCCGCCGAGGATTCCTGCATAACGGTCGCCGCTGCGATTGCCGGAGAACATCTGGATCGCGCTGCCGCCTGCGGCCTTCGTCGCGTTGTCCGACTGATCCGTTGCGATGTAAGAGACCGACGTGCGCAGACCCTTCACCGGAATCACGAAGACCTTGCCGTTAAACGCGAAGCCGCGACCCACGTTCCAGTCTTCAGTTGTCGTTCCGTTGGATGCGCCAACGAGCCATCCGTAGCGTGTCGCCGGTGTGACCTTGCTGCTCACCTGCATGCCGATCGACACGATGTTCGGGTCGATCACGTAGTTCCCGACGAGCGGGTTCTTCTGCACGATCGCGTTGTTCGAGCGGTGCTGCTGCGCGTCGCCGAAGTCGATGAGCATGTGGCCCGCTTTGACATCGACCTTTTCGAAGATCGGCTTGAGGAACTTGAGGTTCTCGAGATTCTCGGGAACGCCGGTCATCAGGATGTAGCCTTCATTGCCGTACGTCTGAGAGGGGTGATTGCGGCTCGAGAGATACAAGTCGAAGACGACCGTGATCTCGTCGTTCTTGCCGTACTTGGCGATGAAGCCGAGATCGCCGAATGCGTTCTGGAATCCGGGCGAGACATCCGGCAGCGCCTGGCCGGAGAGGTTGTAGGCGTTCTTGTGATTCAGAGTCTGTGCGGTGCCGACCGTGTTGAGCGTCATGTAGAGCTTCGCGGTGTCGGTCTCCGTGACCTTGAGCTGCGCCTGGGCGGCG
>JBQCJC010000620.1:0-3171 GCA_051953135.1 Thermoanaerobaculia bacterium
GGACGGAGTGAACACACAGACGGCGAGCGAGAGAGCGAGAAGTCGTTTGTTCATGTGAAAACCTGGGCTGGACCTGGCTGAAGGATAAGAAAAACGACAGCCAAAGGGAAATTTCATGCTGCAACTCGAAGGGGGCATTCCGCGTAACACCAGGTGCACCCAGCCTGAAGCAACCGGTGTGTCATGATGCCTTCGATGGAAGATCGCCCCGCGACCAAGCGCCGAATCTCACCGGCGCTGCTGTTCTGGCTCGTCGGAATCGGGCTGATCATCGGTCTCGATTACGCCGACAACTTCCTCGAAAGTGTCGGCCATGACATCGCGATCCTGCACGTCTTCTCGTTCCTGACGTGGCTGCTCGTCATCGGCCTCACGATCTACGGCACCGCGGTCATCATCCGCTGGATTCTCACGCGGCTGTTCTGGACCGTCGGGCGGCGACTCTTCCTCAGTTACCTGCTCGTCAGCGTGCTGCCGTTTTTCCTCATGGCGATTCTGCTGCTCACAGTCGCGTACATGTTCGCGGCGGTGATGACGCAGGCCGCGGTGCGCGCGGAGCGGCAGGCGACGCTCGGGCAACTCGAAAACTGGGCGCTCGAGTACGCGACCACCGGCAAACGTCCCGGCGGCGCACTGCCATCGCTCGAGATCTACGACACCGAGGAGGCGTCGGGGGAAAAGCTGCCGCAGTGGCTGCGCACGAAGAGCTTCAGCGGACTCATTGGACGCAATCAGGAAGCGCTGCTCGTCACCGCGCGTCAATTTCCCGGCGAACAGAATCACGCGATCGTGCTCGCACAGCCGATCGACAAATACTGGTCGGAGCAACTGCACGATCGCTGGCGCATGACGGTGCGCACCGCGGACGCACGCGTCACGCGCGGCAAATCGAATCGCAACGAGCGCAACTACGACATCAAATCCGAGGGTGCGCTCGCGGATGTGATTCGCGACAAAGCATTTCGCGAAGTCATCTGGGGCGACATCGCCGATCTCACGGACTGGAACACCGGCGCGAGCATCAAGGACCGCAGCCTGTTCATGCTCATCAGCAACCCGCCGGACAATCTCTTCTCGTACTACTTCGGCGCGGCGGCGAATGATTACTTCGGCATTCTGCTCACGGTCGTGGCTTCGATCTCCGTGATCCTGCTGATGATGTACGGCATCGCGGCGCTCTTCGCGGCGGTGCTGATCTTCTCGATCTCGCGCGCGGTAAATCGCATCGAGAAGGGAACGAAAGCGGTCGAGCGCGGCGACTTCTCGTATCGCATTCGCATGCGCCGCAACAATCAGCTCGGCGCGATGGCGCAATCGTTCGATCACATGACCGAGTCGATCGCGTCGCTGCTGTCGACGGTCGCGGAGAAGGAACGTCTGCAGAGCGAGATCGCGATCGCAGCGGACATTCAACGCAATCTTCTGCCAAGTGAAGGTCCGGATCACGACGGCGTCTCGTTCGCGGCGCACTTCGAGCCGACGGCGTCGATCGGCGGCGATTACTACGATGTGTTCAAGCTTTCGCCGACGCGCCTCGCGGTCGCGATCGGCGACGTGTCGGGCCACGGGCTTTCGACAGGTCTCGTGATGGCGATGGTGAAGGCCGCGATGACGACGCTGATCGAAGAAGGCGCGGACGAGTCGTCGCTGTTCCGTCGTCTCAATGAGCTCGTGTATCGCTCGACGGAACGCCGCGCATTCATGACGCTCGCGTTCACGGTGTTCGATCTCGAGCGCGCGACGATTCGCCACACGAACGGTGGCCACATCTATCCGTACGTGTTGCGCGCGGACGGCACGGCGACGTCGATCGATGCGCCGTCGCTGCCGTTAGGCGTGCGTCCGGAGCTCACGGTGCACACAGTCGAGACAGCGCTGCACGAAGGCGACACGCTGGTGTACGTGTCGGACGGGATCATCGAAGCGCAGGACGAGCAAGGCGAGCCCCTCGGCTTCGATCAACTCGAAGCACTCGTCTCGCGCTGCATCGGCATGTCCGCCGAGGATGTGCGCAACACGATTCTCAACGCGGTCGCGCAACACGCCGGCACGAAGCCCGCGGATGATGACCGCACGGTGATGGTGGTGCGCTTCGATCGCGTGATCGCGAGCGCGGCGGAATCGATATGGAGTGCGGAGGCGCAAGCCTCCGCCCTGTAAAAGCGGCATCTGGCGCTGCCGCACTCCATGGCTTTCGTTATCGATTCACACCAATCGTCACGCTTCTTCCCGGTGCGAACGCGGCAACAGCGTCCGCCGATCCGTAGTGCATCGCGTTCGTGAGATTACGCACGACGACGCGCACTTCGAACCACGGGGAGAACCGCCACCCGATTCCTGCATCCATCTCGACGTAACCCGCGCGCACGGTTTCCACCGGGCCGGGACGCTCATCGCGTGCGTACGCGGATGCGCCGAGGAACGCGCTGCGATCATCTGCAGCCCATCGCAGCGATGCATGCAACGTCTTCGGCGCGATGTCATCGAGCGGCGCGCCATCAGCTTCACCGCGCGCGATCGAAGCACCGCCGATCAACTCGAGATCGCGCAACAGTCGCGTGGTTGCTTCAAGCTCAAGTCCGCGCACCGTCGCCTCGCCGCGATTGCGAAACATGAAATCCGCGCCGGCGCGATAGCGCTCGACGAGATCGCGAATGCGATAGTCGTATCCATACAACGCAACACGCGTGCGCGCGCCGCTCCAGCGAATGCCCGCATCGAGTTGCGTACTGCGCTCCGGTTCGAGATCGGGATTGCCGATCACAAATCCGCGACCACTGATGCCGCGGAAGTAGCGATCCGAAAGCGTAGGCTCGCGATAGCCACTCGCGATCTGCAACGTCGCGGTCACACCGCTGAACGGACCGACGGTCGTCGCAGCGAAGCCGGAGAACGCGGTGTCGTTCGTCGAGCGATCGCCGAAGTAGCCGCCATCGTTGCGCGTCCTTACGTAGTCGACACGACCGCCGCCCGCAAGTTGCACCGCTTTCGAAACGCGCTGTTCGATCGTCGCGTACACACCGGCATCGGAACGCGAAGCGTCATCGATCGAGCCGGGCGCGTGCAAATCGAAGCGCGTGACGAAATCGACGCCGCTGGTAATGCACAACCGTTCGGTTGCATGTTCTCCCGACACGCGCACCGACGCATCGCGCGCATTCACCTCGGCGC
>JBQCJC010000621.1:0-4086 GCA_051953135.1 Thermoanaerobaculia bacterium
GCGGTCGCGGGCATCGCGACGTTTCAGCTCGTCGCGTAACAGGCCGATTTGATTGATGCGCTCGGTCTCGTTCTCGATCGACGCCGTAATGCGCTCGGACTCGTCCTCGAACCATCGGCGATTCGCGGTGAGCTTCGCTGCTAGCTCGCGCTGCGTCGTGTTCCGGATTAGCGCTAACCTGCGATCCTCGATTTCGCGTTCAGTGCTCAGCGTCAGATCGCTGCGCAGGCGTAGCGACGCGATTAAGTCCTTTTGAGACCTTCAAGTGACATGAGTCGGGTCTCAGCGGCTTTCGCGTCTTGCACCTTGTTAATCGCCGCGAGATCGGCATCGAAGACGGCGGCGCCGAGAGCGCCTTGCAGCTTCTCTCGCTGCGCGGTCAGTTTCGCGATAGCGAGAGAACGCTCAGTCTCGATCTTTGCGAGCGCCTGACTGAGCGGATCACCGGCCGCGCGTGCCTTCTCGCGGTACTCGGTTATGAAGGCGAGATAAGCGTCTTGCTCGCTCTGTAGTTGCGCACGGTCCTTCGGCTTCGCGGCGGTGGCGCTATTGACCGTGCCTGCGTTGGTCGGCGTGCTCGTGATGCCGAGCGCAGAGAATGCTTTCTTCCCGGTGGTTTCGAGCGTAGGTAGTTGCGAATCCAACCAACCGGCAGCTCGTCCCCATGCGCCCTTTACTGTGTCAGCAACGCTACCGAGACCGTCCTTTGTCGCGAGCGCGGAATGAATCGCCTTTTCTGTGGCGGCAGATTCGGCGCGTGTTCTGGCGAAAGCCGTGCTGATCGTGTTGAACGGTTTCGCGAGATCCGGCAGCGTTGCCGCGAAGTCGCGCGCCGCGTCACGCACAGCTTCCGCCCCAGGAACGATTGCTATCAGCTTCGCCGGAAGAGACGCGATGATTCCGAGGAGTCCACGAAGCGGTGTCGTGACAAAGCGGACGAGATCGTCGAACGCTTTTGCGACGCGTCTTGCCGGACCCTCGGCCGCAGCAATGAGCGAGTAGAACGATTCGCGAAGCTGCGCGACGTACTGCATTACGCGCGCGACCGGGCGAGCAATCATCTGCCCAACCGGAGCGAATGCGGCGACAACGCGCTGCATTGCATCATTCGCCGTGTTGGTGAGCGCCTGTAGGATGCGCCCCGGCACCATGAGCACATTCGCAAGCAGGCGCACCGCTGCGCCCGCCGTCACAACGCCGCTGCTTAATGCTTCCCACAGCGCTTTAAGACCGGCGATCAGGTTGCGCGTGTTGGTCGTCAATGCGGACGACACGACTTCCCACATCGCGCGGACATAGGCGGCGATCGGACGGCCGCCGACTTCGATCTCGGAATACTTGCGCGCTTGTTCCCACAAGAGCGCGAGACCAACTACACCCGCGATGACGAGAGTAATCGGCGAAGTGATTGCGGCGATTGCGGCGGCGATGATCCCGTACCCAGCCGCCGCCGCGAGCGCGACTGCACCGATAGCAAGGATCTCTTCTACTAGACCTTTGTGTTCGCTTGTCCATTTGCCGATTGCAGTGATGACGCGATCGGCACCTTCAACGACGCGTTGCACGAACGTCGTAATGCGCTCGCCGTTTGCCTCGAAGAACGAGAAGACGGCGTCAAGAGCGCCTTTGCTTTTTTCAATGAGCGGTGCGAACGCCTTAGACAGCGTCGCCGTAATCACCTCGATGGTGTTTACTAATTTGCTGCTGACGGTGTTCGCCTGTGCCTCGGATGCTTTTGCGTAGCCGTCAGTGCGCTGCATGATTTCGGCGACGAGCGTCCCCGCCGCCGTCATCTGCTTGATTGAGGCGTTGTCGAGTCCGAGGCGTTTCGCGATGGTCGAATCGGACGTGACCTGACCCGTAAGGAGCGAATTAATCTCCTGACGGATCTGATCCATCGGGATCTTCATCGCGCCCGCGGCCTGTGTAAGACGCGCTGTGAGTTGAACTACCGCGCTCTTATCGGCACTGATGCCCGCCTGACCGAGCGCGCCATAAACGATCGCGAACGCATCGGCGATCTGTGGGACTGTTGCCGCCGTCTTTAGTGATTCGCGTTGCAGGTCCGCGAGAATCGAAAGCGATTCGGCGTTAGCTGCCTCAAACGCGACCGAGCTATCGACAACGTTGCCGAGTGAGTCGGTGTAACGACTGTTCGCGTACAGCAGGCCCGCAATCGCGAGCTGTGTTCCTTCAAGCTCTTGGTTGTATTCGAACGTCTTGCGGGCGATAAGGCCAATACCAGCGCCACCGCCGATAATCGCGAGCCAGCCGCCGAGCGATCCGCGCAACTCGCCGAATAGCGAGTTCTGGCGGCGCATCTCGGCGTTCGTCTCGCGCGTCTCGCGACGCACGGTTTCTTCGGTATGCGCCAGCTCAGCGAGCGTGCGCCCAAATCCGGCAATGGCCGGTTGTCCGTCTGCACGCGCTACGAGTCGGATGAGGAGCTGCTTTTCAGCGGCCAATAGAGGGGGATTCCGGAGGGCTGGACGAAGCGGAGGCGCGCGCGCAATGGCGCACGAAGATGTCCGCGATTAGTTGAAACTTTTCGAGCAGGTCTAACTGCTCGTCAGGCGGGATCTCGAAGAGATCCATTTTCCATTTGAGCGTCGATTCATCGATGCCGACGACCGTCCCGAGACCGGCCGTAATGACTTGCGTTTGGCACGCCGTAAAGAGATTCCACGCGTCCACGTTTTCCGCTAGCAGCCGTGGCGGGTGTATCGAGTCAAGCGGGAGCTTCGAGACGTATGGGATTCCCTGCGCCTCGGCGCGTTTGCGGAGCGCGGCGTCTGTACGGATTAGCGCGCTCGCGACCTCGCCCGCTTCGCCGAATCTCCATTCGGCGTGCTCAGTCAGTTTTTTGTTTCTTCGGCCTTCTTCGCTCGCCCTAATTCGACACAGCGCTCAACGATCCATTCGGCGAGGAGCTGGTCTACGGGCCGCTTAATGGTCACTTTCGCCGATTCGGTACCGTCACCAGCAGGCGAAGAGTCGTTGTTCGCGCCGGGCGGTTCGACCGTGACATCGACTTCCACCTGCACGGTCTCTGAGAGGATGTCGCGGAACATTTGAGAGGCGGTCGTGACGAGATCGCCGACAACGATCGCAGAGCATCGGATGCAACGCCCCTCAATCGGCTCGTCATGTGAGGCACAGACGTTTGTTGCCGCATCGACGCTAACGACGACAACGCGCGGCACGCGTCCCTCGTCGGTTTCTTCGAACTGCTGTTCGCCGGCGATGTAGACCGGAATGGCGATGTTCGTAATACGACGGCATTTCTTCATCGCTTCGGCGATCAGCGCTTCGTCGTCCTGCTCGATCTTCGGAACGGGCTTGCCTTCGGGATTGAAGACGTAGCGGTCCTTCTTGTCGCGCAGATACTCGAACAGTACGATTTTCTTTGCGAGCTTCTTAAGCTCCTGACCGTCCATCACGAGGAGATGGCCGGTTCCGCCTTGCGGCAAGGGAGTAGGAACCGCGACGTTGCGCGGGTGAAACATACGGGGCGTCGTTGACATGGGGAGGAGTCCTATGGGGGGCGCGCGAGCGTGGCGCTACGCGCGTGTTAGGCGTGGGAGGGAACGGTATTCGTCAAAGCGAACGTCACCGGCGAAGCCGCGTCCGTTCCGACGAAGCCGTCGAACGCGAACTCTTGAGTAATCGCCTGCCCGCTTTGCTTCTTAAGGCCCTTAGGCTCCAGCTTCGCCTCAGGGATGCGGGTGGTAAACGCGGACGTGCCGCGCGTAATCGTCGCTTCGAGATTGAGCGGTGTACCGATGCGTGCCTTTTCGTAAAGGGCATCGCTCGTAAAGAGAATCGTCACGTTTCCGGTGACGGTGATGCTGCCGATGATTAGCGCACGGCAGATCCCGCCGTTACCCGCTCGTACTTCGATCACTTCGCGTTTGACGTTAAGGGAGAGCTTTTGAACGATGCCCTCGTCATCGCCGTCAGTCAGCGTTGACCAGTTCATCATTTCTGCAGGCGCGCCCGGCACTTCGGTCGGCGTCGCCGTCATTGGCGAATTCGAGGGAATGAGCAGCCCTGAACCAACCGTCTTGAAAGTTGGTTTGAAGAGCC
>JBQCJC010000622.1:0-9160 GCA_051953135.1 Thermoanaerobaculia bacterium
CGGTCGTGGCGATTCCCGTACTCGCGCTCGAGTCGGACGATTGCCCGAGTCGCCGCTTTTCTGATCGCGCTGTCGGAGTGGTTGGCCAACTCGCGCAATGGCTGAATAGCGCCTTTCACGCGTAGTTTCGCGAGCGCAGCAGCGGCCGCCGGAATGAGCGGTTCATCGTTGAGTGCAGCGAGAAGCGCGGCAATCGCCTCGGCCCTATGTACCTTTGCGCGTGCGAGCGCCGCAGGTAACATCATGCGACTTGCGCCATGGTTCTTGTTCTGAATCAACGCGATGATTTTCGGGATATCCACATCGCGCGCTGCTACCGAGATCGCGTTTCCTATGGCCCATTTCGCGGATCGCTCTTGCGGCGTGGAAGCATCCGTATTCTCAAAAGCACGGATCAATTGCGGCGTATAGAGGCTTGCCGTACGCACCGTTAGGGCACGCGCCAGCCCTTCTTTGATGCGAGGATGTCGAGTTCGACTTAGCATCTGCGCCAAAACAGGAAGCGCAGCTTCATACGATGCCGACGTATTCACGAGGTCATAGATGCCGTTTATCTCGATCGACGCAAATCGCAGCGCTTCTCGGATAGTAGCGTCGTCGTGCTCCATTAGTGTGTCTGATTCGGTCATGCCGTATGTGCCAGTGACGCTGGTCGGTTGTTGCCGTGTCGTGAGCGAGTCAGGTTGCAGCGCCAGATAGCCGTCCGTGTGCGTACAGAAAACTCCCAAGGGATTGTCGAACTCCCAGTCGGTCACTACTCCGACTCGCGATAGTAATCGATTGCGTCACGCATCTTATCGCTCGCCATTTCGCGAAGTCTGTCATCAAGATCCGGCCGAATGAGCCATAACCACGCGACGAGTTGATCATGTGTTGGTGATTCGTCGTCCGTTGACAATTCGACATAATCGGACGTCACATCCATGATCGCACCCACGACGGCGTTTACAGCACCGAAGCGCTCATCGAACCTGTGCACGTCAACTACGTCCTGCCATGTTGCTCGGTGAGGGACAAAACGAAGTAAATCATCGACAGCCTTCATTGCAGATTGAGGTTCCCTTTCGCCATTCGCTCAACACGACGCTTACGTTCAGCCTTAACGGAGCGCTGCCCTGCGCGTCTATCAGTGCCTCAAGCACCGGCGCCGCTTGATCGGGAGCGAACTCTAAAGTGACGACTGCGGCCCAGTAACGTACCCACGCATTGTTATGAGGTAAAAGCGATAGCAGCTCTTTTTGAGCAGATGAACCGCGATGCCGAAGCTCGCGATAGATCGCTATGGCTCGGTCATACTGCCTATTGCCAGTGCGGTAATCGCCAGCGTCGCCAGCTGCGCCATTCAGCGCCGCGGCCTCAGCGAAGGCTGCGATAAGTTCGCGACGTCAGCCGTTGGATCAAGCGCGACCTTGTTCTTCACTTAAGAACACCGTATTGATGCAATATTTGTATGCCATACTCGTATTGCTCTTTATAGGATCTGGTAGCCAAGCATTGGCGCACCGTCTTGTCGCCCGTGACGCCCGGGATTTGCTGGAGTAGCATACAAATCTTAGCATGCGCCGTAGAGTCTATCTTGATCAACTTGACGGTGTTGTGAAGCGTCTCCGGTCCGAATCGTGCTGCGACGAGGTTGGTTCAGCTGCAACGGTGGCGTGGCGAGCGCCGGCGCCTCTTGCTCGCTCTCGCCGCGTTCAGTTGCGCGGCGCCGACGCCATGAACGATCGCGCTTGCGATGCCGATGCGCGGCGCGGCGTCAACTGCAACACGGTTTCTCCTTCGACGATGACGACGAACCGTGCAGCGCCCGGCGGCGCGCGATAGCGCAGGGCGGCTCACGTGCGGCCGCGATGAACCGAGTCCGCCGAAGACTGTGTTCGGCTCGCACGGCATAGAAGTCGCTCGGCACTTGCCCGAAGCGCATCTTTGCCGAGATCAAAGATTCGAGCACCGCTGTGGATCTTGCCTTGCAACCATGTCATGTTGCGCGCCACGTGCGCCGGCGGTGGGCGGGCGGAACGTTGTTTCTTGCGACGCCACGCCGGCCGAGCCACGCCGTGCGTGGCGGCCGGCGGTTCCTCGTGTCTTCGCCGCATTCAGTTGCGCAGCGCCATGCGATGAACGCGCGATCTCGCGCCGCAGCATCGCGGCGCTGCGTCAACTGCAATGCGGTTCGTGCCAACGACGATGAAGTCGCCGATCGCGTCGTTCTCGGGTGTGAAGCCGAGTGGCCGCCGTGGGGACGGCGGACGTTCGGTAAGGGTGGAGCGTGCCGCTTGCTGCGATGACTTCAATCATGACGATGAACCGTGCAGCGCCCAGCGGCCGCGCGCGAGCGCGCGGGCGGCACAAGTGCAGCCGCGACGAATCGCCGCCCGGCCTAATGCTCGTTTCCGCGTCCGCCGCAAGGGCGCATTAGGCCGCACCGCAGGCCATGAACGCTCATCCGCGAGTGTTGCGCGGGCGGAACGTGCACGATGCGATGCTCGAACCGACACGCGGGCGGGAAGCGGACGGCGCGGCGTTCGCCCGCGCACAATCGCTCACCTTTTCGCGCGCGTTGCGAACGCCGTGACGGCTGGGAGGGCGGGCGTGGATCGGTCATTACGCGCGTGCAAGTTGCCAGATTACTTCTTTCCGACGATCGATCACTACGCTATCCACCAAGCGAGACTAAAGGGATCGCCGGTCGCTTTCTTAGAACAGTCCTCCAGCCGAGATTCATCCGATCGAACCGTCGCTTAGGTTTGATCGGTTCTGAATGCAACGAGCTATGCACGTGCCTATGGAAAGTGCAGAGAGCCTTTCGACCACTCTTGAAGAGTCATCTCCGCGTTCAGCCCGACAACGCCTCGATCAGCAGCGAGCCGGCGCAACACCTGTTCACCACGTTCTGCCGCGAACTCCAAAGCGGGTGCAGCTGCCCACGCTCGAAGGTGAGGATCGATGTCATCCAGAAAGATGAGCAACTGATGCTGCGCATCCGTGCCGCGCCTCCGTAATTCGCTATAAATCTGAGCTAGCAGGTCGTGATTCCGATTCGCGGCGCGGTGATCGCCGCTTTCGGTTGCGGCACCGTGCGCGGCCGCTGCCGTGCGATACCGCGCGATTAGGGTCTCGATGTCGTGCGTTCTGAACTTGCTCATTATTTTGTGACCCGCGCAAGAACTTGCTGGCCAAACTCGTATTGTTCTTTGAACGATTTCTTACTCAACCATTCTCGTACCGTCAGGCCGCCGGTGAATGACTGTTTGGACGAGTAATACGCGCTCACCTTCGTATGTGTTGCCGCATCGAGTTTGACGAGGTTCACCGAGTTGTGTAGCGCTTCCGGCCCGAACCGGGCGGCGTTCGGTCCGGTCTGCTCAACGATGTGATGCCACTGCATGCCTTCGCCAGCCGCACCAAACATCCTCTTGAACGCACCGAAAGACTTGAACCCGATCGCCTCCGCGCCCTCTCCAACGATCTTCGCCCCGGCTTTCTCTTCGGCGCCACCAAAGAACCAGCTTGCGATGTCGGCGGCGGAGATCACCACGACGCCCGCGGCCATCAACCTCTCAGCGCCGGTCGCGTTGCTCCAGCCGGACAAGGCATCCCGGATGTGATTCCAATGCGTTGCTTCCCTTAGCGCATGAACTGTAGCTGCCCAATTTGCACGCGCGTTCGCCACATTCGGCAACGCCGAGTTGCTGATAAGACGCTCCCGCCCATCAGCGTCCACGTATTTAAGTGGGTTATTCGTGACGTACGAGTAGCGATTCCACATCTGCGGCTCGCGCACCGCCTTCTCGATGTCCAGCACCGGATCCACCCCCAAAAACCGCCCCGTTCCCTGGTCGTAATACCTCGCGTGCATGTAATCGGGGAGGGTGGTCAAGCCGCCGCCGAATAGCGCGGCGTCGCGTTCGTGGGCGGTGAATTGGAGGGCGCCGCCTTCGCGGGTGCCGCCGTCGCCGAAGGGGTTGAATGACTGGGTGCCTACAGTCAGGCCGGTGGTGCCGGTGGTAATGAGTCGTGGGGAGCCGAGGTGGTCGAGGGTGTAGTGGCGCGGGCCGGTGGCGGCTGTGTCCTGCGCAAGCATTGCGCTTCCTCGCCAGATGATGTCCTCGGACCAGCGCGGCGTGCCGCCGGCGTCCGTGCGGAAGACACTCAGGAGTTGATTGTCGAATCCGCGGAGGGTGAACGTTCCGACGACTCCGCTCGGTGTGAACTCGATTGCGGCGACGCGCTCGCCGCCGGGTGCATAGAGGTAGCGGAAATCGCGATTCTGGACGACGGCGCGCGTGATTTTGTCGAGACGATCGTAGGTGAACGTGCGGAACTCGTCTGACGTTAGATTACCGGCGGAGTCATAGACAGCATCAGCGTAGCGATTTGTCGTACCGCGAATGGGTCGTGGAAGAAATCCCGGTGAGAAACAAATCGGTCCATTGGAGCCGCTGACACACCCTTCAGTCTGTGAATAAAGCTGATTGCCGAAACTGTCGTAACCGATAAACGTCGTGGTCGTTGATCCGACACTGGACGTCGTCCAGCCCGTGAGCCTTTGGAACGCATCATAGGAATATCGAGTTGCACCGATATTCGTAATGTTTCCCGAGCCGTCGTATGTGTATGTACCGGTTGACCAGAGCGTCAGCGTGCCGGCGTTATTCGTCGCCTGAATTGAAGCAGGACGCCCCATGCCGTTCGGATCCGGCGTCCACGATTCGAGAATCGCCGTGCTGCCGGAGCCATGCTTCACTGTATCGATCGTCCCGTCAGGCTGGTACACAATGGAGCTCGCCCAGCCCGGAACACCGGATAACGATCCGTATTTGTATTCATTGAAGATCGTTCGATTCCGCTCATCACCGCTACAGGATTCGGTTCGGCACGGATATCCGATGCTTTCGATTTGACCGAGCGGCGTATACGTCTGAGTGGAAGTAAACGACACGCCCGGAATGCCGGTAACACTTCCGATAGTCGTGTAGCGGAGACCGAGCCGCCCGTTGTCCGCGTGATAGTGATAGGTATGAATGACCGCGGTGCTGCCGGAAGGATTCAGATCCGAGTCATAGTGATATCTGGCCGCGGCCGTCAATTTTCCGCTGGTCGAGGTTGGGACCAGCGAGGGATACCCATCATAGACATACTGCTCGAGCACGCGCCCGCCGGTCTCTTCGATCTGCGTGATTCGCTCCGCGGCGTCATAGCGATAGGTGAGGCTAAATGGTCCGATCGTTTTTCTGGTGACGTGACCGCGTGAGTCGTATTGATATTGCGTGGTTCCGTCGCCGAGGATCCCAAGCTCGGGGTGCGTTTCTGATTTCAGAAAGCCGCGCCCATCGTATTCAAAGCTCCGCGTCTGCGTTCCCTCGGGTGCCAGAATCGTTGCGGACGTCAGACGATCGCCCACGTCGTAGCTGTAAATCGTCGTTAGGGAACGAGCTGATGTCGCATCCTCCGTGACTCGGACCAGCCGCCCGAATGCGTCATATTCCTCGTCGGTGATTGCTGGAAACCCGCCGACGTCATTCGTTCGCCGAACGAGACGCTCGCCGGTATAGGCGACGTTACTTTCGGTATTGTCTGGCGCGGTAATTCGCGTCAATCGATCGAACGCATCGTAGCGATACGACGTCTTCTTGCTCGTCGTCGTACCGCAAGCTTTCCAGATCGTTTCGGTTGACTTCCGGCTTCGGCCATCGAACGTGATTTCCTGTTCGACGCAATTGGCACCGGGAAGCGTGCGCTCAATGCGCCGCACGCGACCGAGTGCGTCGTAGTCGTATCGCAATGTCACATCATCGATCGACGACAGGACGCTCGGGTCGCGTGTCGCCGTGACACGTGCGGTCGTGGTCGCCGTCGCATTCGTATAGGTATAACTCGTCGGGGTTTCCGCGGGCGGCGTCATGCTCTGGAGCCGCCCCCATGGATCATAGTGATACGTTGTGGCCAGTCCGTCTGAGCCACGGCTCGCGGTAATCGTTCCGGTCGAATCGGATGTGTAATCGAGCGAATTAAAGTCGATCGGAGAGCCGAATTTCGCTGTCGCTAAGACGCCGTTCGCCCAGGTATATCGATTTTCATAACCGACGCTCGCCCAGGACGTGGAGCAAACGTCAGTGCCGGTCCCAATTCCGCCGTCGTCACCGCCGAAACTCCATTCCGCGATCACATTCGCGCCGTCCCACCCGAACTGGGTCAGAACGTCCGTGGCGCCTTCAGAGACACCTGCGATGGCTCGGCTGCGATTGAGCCGCCCATAAGAATCGAAACAATAAGTGGAACGAAGCGTTTGCCCATTGAGCGTTCGCGATTTTTCGGTATACCGCTCCAGAACCCACGGCATCGTGCTCGTACGCGCGTTGGTATCTGTCCAATTCACATACGAATTGGTCGTGGACTCCGAGATGACGCCGGGGAAATTACTCGTGCGCGTGCCGGTACGAAAATGTCCGACACGATCCCATGACGCCACGTCGATATTGTTCTGTACGTAGCACGGCGTGCCGCCGCAACCAGAATCGTCGTGATGCACTGTGCGCTGTGATGTGGTGACGTACGCGGTGCGTTGTCCTGGCAGTGATCGGCGAATGTATGTCGATCGCAACAGCGTCGTGCAATTTCCCTCCGCGTCACAGTCACCGAACAGTTGTGACGAAAGATTGCGATTCGTATTCGACGCCAGGCTTCCTTCATCGACCGCGTCGATGTCGTCCGCCGATTCGATTTCGGGTGGTTTGAGCTTCGCGCGCGTCTGGCCTGGCCAGCCAGCGGTCAACGGCTCGCCAAACAGAAAGTACGTACCATTGCCGGCATTGAATTGCCCGTCGTAATCGAAGCCCGCGGCGGTCCACACATTGAAGTAGTGGTCGCTGCGAATTCGTTTTCCGTCTAAGTCGGGCGGACTGAGGATGCTGGTGCGCTGCCAGCGCCTCGATGGATTCGGTGGGATCTGGCCGTCGGCGACCACGCCGCAATTTGCCGGAGAAGGACCGGAATAACTCGGCGCGACATCGGGCCCGCGTGTGAGCATGTACGTCGTGACATTGCCGTCGACTGTGCGCGTATGAACGCCGGGAGACGAATTCGATGGGCCTGTCGGAACACATGCGCCATCGTTGACTGTGTAGAGCTGGTAGGTGTACGAAATCACGCCGCGCGTCGGCAGTATCAATTGACTGAGCAGGCCGGACGAACAATTCTCGCCGGTGCTGTTGTACTGGAACGTGTAGGTCGTGCCGTCAGGCAGGCCGAGTTGTGTCAGGACCGGCAGTGTCGTCGTGGAGCCGAAGGTCGGAGCGCCGGCGAACGGCGGGTCGTAATAATCGTGCAGACAACTGTACGGAAATTGCTGCGATTGCCGTGTGAACGTGTAGACATAATCCTGTGGCATTCCGTTTTCGTCAGCGACGCCTTGAAGCTCGACGCGAGAGACGTTCATCCCTTTGTCGACGCTGTCCGCCATTTCTGCACTGAAGCTGAAATAGACCCTGTGCTGACGCGCGAGGGAATCGCTGATCGTCCATTGCGTCACGCGATTCTGGCCATCGTACGAATAGACGATGTTTACGTAATTTCCGAACTGATCCTCCATTCGCGTTATGCGCCAGGAGTTGTTCTGAAACGTGAACGTGTGCTTCTGACCGTCAGGAAATTCGACCACGCGCGACGTATCGGCCGGACTCGTCAGCCGGCGCATTCGCAGGTGCGGATCCTCTCGCGTGAACTGGAACGTTGCCGCCGGATCCTCAGTGGTCGCGGAGCTGAACGGCATACTCGAGAACGCGTGCTCGTCACCGGAAGGGCCTTCATAGACCCAATTCGTGCGCTGCTCGCTCGAGTATGTCGTTGTCGATCCCGATGGTGGCAGTAATCGGCCAAGGCTGATGCGCCAGCCCACGCCGGCGTTGGAGCGCAGGTTTGGTTTCGCCCACCAATAATCGACGCCCGGCTCGTTCCACAGTTGCATGTTCCGGTGATCCCAGACCTTGCTGTTGTAGACGAGCGTCAGGCCGTAGCTGAAGCTTGCGGTGAGCGGATATCGCATCCCGATCGGGATGGTGATGACGTTGTTCCCGTTCAGAACATTGACGTTGTCGATGTTCGCAAAGTCGTAAACGCGTTCCGCTTTGAATCCCAGCTCAATCGCGGCCGGCTTCTGTGCGACGAGCGTTGAGCTCGCGACAAGGAGCGCAAAGATTGGTACGAGCCGCTTCATTTGCCGACCTCGATCGCGAAGACTTCCATCGTTCCGGGATCGATCACGGCGATCACATCGCCGTTCTTCAAATGCTTCGGCGCCGCCTGGTTGGTGCCAAGCGGGCGTGCGTCGGCGCTCACAAGGCTCAATTTTCCGTTGCGTGTGTGGTCGGCGTCATTGGAACTTCCTTCTGTCGCGACGAGTTGCCATGCTCCGCCTTTCTTCGTGACGAGCAGCATCTGCGCACTGGTTCGATCGTCATCGAACAATCCCAGAACTCCCTCGGCATCCTTTCGAGTGAGACTCGATGGAAACGGCAGGATGGTGGGCTCGTATCCCGCGGGGGATGCGATCACATACCGAGCGGAATCGATGTCGACGGCAACGAAGATCGCGCGAAGCGGTACGTCGCGGCCTAACGCGATCGTCACGACGCCGTTCGCGTCTTCATCCGTGCGACGAAATCCGCCGCTGATTTCGCGTAAGAGCCCGTTGTTACTTTCGATCGCAACCGCAAGGACTGCGACGTCGTGACCAGCAGTCACATTGCGAACGGTTACAGACGATGTTCCGACGTCGACGACGAGCGGCGGAGCATCCGCAGCGGCGGCACTGAACGCCGCCGCGAGAAATGTCAGCAGAATAGGTTTGAGCACCCGGACCTCCATGAAGACGGTTGTCATCTTCACTGTGACCGGTTGTTGTACACGATCTTCGAGCGTTAGGCGTGAAGGTCGCGAAAAAAGAACGTCACCGACTCACCGCACGCCCTTCTGCTCCGCCACGATGCGTTCCACGTCCGCGAGGAGTTTCTTCGCGTCGTACACAATCCCGTCCTTCACCACGTACTTCACGCCCCCGATGCGTTCCACTTTGCCCGTGGTGTCATTGAGATGAATGGCGCCTGTGCCGTACAGGACCTTCAGATTGTGCAGAGGGTTTTCGTCGACGAGGACGAGATCG